>NZ_JAKRNG010000015.1:0-60793 GCF_022347125.1 Helcobacillus sp. ACRRO | reverse complement strand
CCTCTGCGGCAGGCACCGACCCCTCCCCCGCCACCGAGGCGAGGACCTTCCGCGTGGAGGCCACGGCCGACGGGGCCAGGCCGAGCGCGTCTGCGTCCACGAGGTCGAGGCCGAGAAGAAGAGCTGACGCATCCAGCGGCGTCAGCGTCAGCGGACGCTGCAGGGCGTCGGCGCGCTCCACATGGACGCCGTCCTCACTGCTGGTGACGATGAGGTCGCTGTACCCGGCGGAGTAGTCGCCCACGAACATCAGAGCGGTGAGATCCTCCTGCAGCTGCGCCTCAGTGATCCCGAAGTGCGCCGCCATGTCCTCAACAGCGGCACCGGGATTGCGCTGGGCGTACTGCGCCTCGGCGGCGAGCCGCGCCGCCTCGGTGGCGCCGGTGGCGAGGCTGCGCTGCTTGGGCAGTGTCCGTTTCGGCAGCGTCCTGATCTGAGAGGGAGTGAGGTCGGCCTCGCCCTCGTGCAGCGTGTGCACGAGGGCCACCATGGCGCGGATGTCCTCGACCGCCGCAGGCCCGCCCGCCGGCAGGTGCACCCAGGGTGCGGCGGCGAGGACGGCGCGGCGCAGCTCCGTAGGGCGGATCATCCCGGTGATGGTGGGCTCGTGAGCGGACGCGTGGAAGCGGTCGCGCAGGGTGAGCGCCTTGAACGGCTCCACTTCGAGGAGGACCGTGACCGGTGCGTCGTCACCGCGGGTGCCTGCGAGCACCTCCTCCAGAGTGATCGCCGCGGGGCGCGGCTCATCCGCGGCCCGCCCGAGCTTCGGTGTGCTGGTGATGCGGGACAGGCGGAACAGGCGCGGTGCTCGGCGGACGAGGTCGAACCCGTACACGTAGGTGGCCGGGCCTGCGGCGCCGACCAGCCACGGTTCGATGATGCGGCGCTGCGGGGACGCGGACCCGGGAGTCCGGTAGGCGAACTCAGCGGTGCGGCGCTCCAGCACTGCCTCCAGCAGGGCGGTGGCGGCGGGGGCGGAGCGCAGATCGGTGCGGCCGAGGAGGGATGTGGCGGGCTCAATGCCGTGGGACAGCAGCTTCGCGCGGATCCGTGAACCGATGCCGCCGGTGCTGCTGGAGTCCCAGGCGGAGAGCGCCGCGGCGATGACGGGCTTCTGCGCCGCTGTGAAGGTGACTGCGGTGGTGGCGCTGTCCGTGTCCGCGGCGGGAGCTGAGTACCGGACAGTGGCCGGGTCGAACGGCTCAGAGCCCTGCTGGACGGCGAACCCGGCGGCACGCAGCTGCTGCAGGTCCCGTTCGAACTGGCGCGCCACCGTCCGGGGCGCACCGTCATAGCCGGGAATGAGGTCGAACAGTTCGGCACGGGTGAAGCCGCGGCGGCGGGAGGCGAGAGTCATCATCAGCGACAGGACGCGCTCAACATTGCTCGTGGGCGGCATACCCCCAGCGTAATCTAGGCTGGGTCCATGATCCGATGGGAGACGGGGCGCGTCCTCGAGGAACGGACGCGCTGGCCCGGTGTGCAGCAGCTGATCGTGGACGTCGACGGCGAGCACGTGCGTGCCCTCGTCTACACCGACATGCTGGGCGAGGTCTCCCCCGGGGAGCACCTGGCTCTCAACACGAACGCGCTGCGGCGCGGCCTCGGCACCGGCGGCGACGCCTTCGCTGTGGCCCGGCTCGATGATTCGCCCGGCGTTGGCGGCGCCGCTGACAGTGCGCCGCAGCAGGACGATCCGCCGCTGGGCGGGCACATGATGAAGGCCCGCTACACCCCGATGCAGATGATGGTGGATGCGATCGACGACCCCGAGAGCCCCCATGCGACCGTGATCGATGCCGCCGACTCCCTGCACGGGACCCCCGTGGTGGTGGCGGACCTGCACTCGAGCCTGCCCGCGATCATCGCCGGCATCCGGGCCGAGGCCCCTGCCGCGCGCATCGTCGCGATCCACACCGACTGGGCGGCTCTGCCGGCGCAGTTCTCCCGCGCCGCTGCTGAGCTGCGCGCCGCGGGCCACCTCGCCTCCGTCATCTCCACCGGGCAGGCGTTCGGCGGGGACTGGGAGGCGGTCTCGCTGCCGTCAGCGCTCATCGCCGCGGTGCACGTCCTGGAGGCCGACGCTGTCATCGCGGTGCAGGGCCCCGGCAACCTCGGCACGGGCACCCGTTGGGGCTTCTCCGGCATCCACGCCGCCGAAGCGATCAACATGGCCCACGCGCTGCACGGCCGGGCGATCCACGCCCTGCGCGTCAGCGAAGCCGATCAGCGGCCCCGCCACCGCGGGCTCTCTCACCATTCCCTCACGGTGCTGGAGCGGTTCACGCACGTTCCCGTCGGCCTGCCGGTGCTCGCGGCCGACGACGCCCTCGCCGCCCCGATCGACCAGGAGGTGCGGGAGGCGCTCGCGCCGCTCGGGCGGGAGGTCATCGCGGTGCGGGCCGACGGGCTCCTCGATCAGCTGCGCTCGAGCCCCGTGCGCCTGTCCACGATGGGACGCGGGTTCGCCGAGGACTTGCGGGCGTTCCTGTACCCGGCGCTCGCGGGTCGCTACGCCGGGTCGCTCTTCTCGTAGAGCAGCGCCTGGAACTCCTTCGCTTCGGCGATGCCGCGGGCACCGTCGGTGCGCTGGAACGCCATCAAGCTGAGGGTGTCGCCGGTGTTGAGGTTCGCGGTCGCCCACGGTGCGCCCTCCATGAACGTGAGATCAACGATCTGCGCCCATTCCAGGCGGGTGGTGCTGAACAGGTTCCGCACCGTCACCCGGTCCGGTTCCGCCTTCACGCACACACTGGCCTGACGCCAGCAGAACCAGGAGATGATGGCACCGAGGATGAGGAAGCCGACCCGGTCCGAGATCGCGAACTGCGGGTACGGCAGGATCATCGCCATCACGGTCATCGCCAGCATCATGACCGAGCCGATCGCAAGCGCGTAGATGCGGGCGATGCGGGGGCGGAAGATGCGGATGGGCGACGCGGTGGGCATTCAGATCCTGCAGGCCTGGATGTCGGTGACGAGGATGGCGCGGGCGCCGGCCTCGTAGAGCTCATCCATCATAGCGTTCAGGCCCCTGCGCGACACCATGGACCTCACGGCGTACCAGTCGCGTCCGTGCAGCGGCGACACGGTCGGGGATTCGAACCCCGGGGTGATCTCCACTGCCCGGTCGAGGTTCTCCGCGGCGATGTCGAAGTCCAGCAGCACGTACTCGCGGGCCACGAGGACACCGCGGATGCGGCGCCGGAGCACTTCGAGGGTGTGGGCGCGGGCAGGATCGAGGTCGATCCCCGGGCGGGAGAAGAGCACCGCTTCGCTGCGGACGATCGGGTCGCCGAAGGTGGCGAGGCCGGCTGCGCGCAGGGTGGAGCCGGTTTCGACCACGTCGGCGATGACGTCGGCGATGCCGAGCTGGATGGAGCTCTCCACAGCGCCGTCCAGGTGCACCACCTCGGCGCTGATCCCAGCGGCCTGCAGGTGGTCGGTGACGAGTCGGTCGTAGCTGGTGGCGATGCGCGCACCCTCCAGCTGGGGGTCCTGGACGTCGCGGGGAGCGGCGAACCGGAACGTGGACACGGCGAAGCCGAGGCGCATGAGGACATCTGCCGGGGTGCCGGAGTCCATCAGCATGTCCTCACCGGTGATGCCGACATCGACCGTGCCGGTGCCGACGTACACTGCGATGTCGCGGGGGCGAAGGAAGAAGAACTCGACCTCGTTCGCCTCATCGACCAGCACCAGTTCCTTCGAGCTGGAGCGCTGCACGTACCCGGATTCGGCGAAGAGTGCGCTGGCGGGTTCATGCAGGGCGCCCTTGTTCGGCAGGGCGATGCGCAGCAGGCGCTTCGGCTCAGAGCTTCCGGTAGACGTCATCGAGACTGATCCCCTTCTTCACCATCATGACCTGGACGTGGTACAGCAGCTGCGAGATCTCCAGGGCGGCATCGTCATCGGTCTCGTATTCGCAGGCCATCCACACTTCGGCGGCCTCCTCCACGATCTTCTTGCCGATGCCGTGCACACCGGAGTCGAGCTCCCGAACGGTGCCGGAGCCCTCCGGGCGTTCGGCGGCTTTGCGCTGCAGTTCCTCGAACAGGGTCTCGAAATTCTTCACGTGGACAGCGTATCGACCCGGTCCCGGCGGTGACGGATGCGCCACCATACGAAAAAGCCGACCAGGGTGAACGCCCCGTAGAACACGTACATGAACGCGCTGGCGAAGTAGCCGGCGGACCACAGCAGGGGCACGCCGACCACGTCGACCGCCACCCAGATCAGCCAGAACTCGACCCATCCCTTCGCCATCCCGTAGGTGGCGAGCAGGGAGCCCATGAAGATGTAGGCGTCCGCCCACACGGGCTCGTAGGAGCCGAGCGCACGGAAGACGGGGGTGAGCATGGCGACGCCGGCGGCCCAGGTGAGGACCAGGGCGAGGCGGGTGCGCCAGGAGGCCCAATCGGGGGCGACCGCTTCACCGTGCGCGATCTTGGTGGCGCGCCACTGGCTCCACCCGTAGATCGCGGCGATGAGGAACATCGCCTGCCGGCACGCCTGCCCGAGCAGATTGACGGGGTTCGGGGAGCCGAACACGGCGCCGAGGAACACGGTCAGCAGCAGCAGGTTGCCGGCGATGCCGACGGGCCACGCCCACACCCGTCGGCGCATGCCGGCGAACGCGGACAGCAGCCCGAAGGCGTTGCCGATGACTTCGCGGAACAGGATGAACTGTCCGCCGGGGAAGGTGATCTGGGCGTCGAAGAGCCAGCGCAGAAGATCCATGCGCCGGCCGTCAGCAGCCGGCGCCGCGGTGCGCGGCGGTGTGGTCGCGGGCCAGGGAGCGCAGCGTGGCGATCTCATCGGCGGCGTCGGCCGCGCTGTAGATCGCGGAGCCGGCGACGAACACGTTGGCGCCGGCGTCAGCGGCCTGTTCGATGGTGGACCTCGAGACCCCGCCGTCCACCTGGATCGAGACGTTGAGGTGGCTCTCGCTGATCGCCTGCCGGGCCCGACGGATCTTCGGCAGCATCGAGTCGATGAACGACTGGCCGCCGAAGCCGGGCTCCACCGTCATGATCAGCAGCATGTCGAACTCGCCGATGAAGTCGAGGATCGATTCGACCGGGGTGGCGGGGCGCAGCGCCACGCCGACCGCGGCGTTCTTGCGGCGCAGTTCGCGGGCGAGGCGGATCGGCGCGGATGCCGCCTCCAGGTGGAACGTCACCGACTGGGCGCCCGCTTCGGCGAACTCGGGGGCGGTGCGGTCCGCGTCCTCGATCATCAGGTGGGCGTCCACGGGGATGGGGCTGCGGCGCACGATCTGCTCCACCATGGACGGGCCGAACGTCAGGTTCGGCACGAAGTGGTTGTCCATGACGTCGACATGGGCGGCGTCGGCGGTGGCGATGCGGTCGAGCTCCTCCCCAATCGCCATGAAGTCACTGTTGAGGATGGACGGGTGGATCAACGAGGTGTCGGTGCTGTACTGCATGGCGTCAGGCCTTCTTCTTGATCAGGGCGAGGAACATGGCATCGGTGCCGTGGATGTGGGGCCACAGCTGCACGAACGGGCCGTCGCCGAGGTGCGCATCGCCTGCGTCGGCGCGCAGGCCCGCCTGGACGGCGTCGCGGGCATCGACGACCTCCGCGTCGTCGCGGCGGCGCAGCACGTCCTTGACGATGAGGACCGTTTCGGCGGCGTGCGGTGAGCAGGTGACGTAGGCGATGACTCCGCCGGGGGCGGCGGCGTCCAGGGCGCTGGCCAGCAGGCTGCGCTGCAGGCGGCCCAGCTGGGCGAGGTCACCGGGCTGTCGGCGCCACCGGGATTCGGGGCGGCGCCGCAGAGCGCCGAGGCCGGAGCAGGGGACGTCGGCGAGGATGCGGGAGAACTCGCCGGGGCGGTCCGTGCCGATGGTGGTGCCGTCGGCGGTGATGCAGTCCACCTCGGCGCCCGCGTCCACCAGGGTGGCCACGGACTTCTCCACCAGGCCGGTGCGGTGCTCCTGCACTTCCACGGCGAGGACCTCGGCGCCCTGCTCCACGGAGAGGCCGGCGAGCAGGGCGGTCTTGCCGCCGGGCCCGGCGCACAAGTCGAGCCAGCGGCCGGTGTCGCCCTCCACGAGGGAGTCAGCACCGAGGGCGAGGGCGAGCGCCACCATCTGCGAGCCTTCGTCCTGGACGGCGGCGCGCCCCTCGTTGACGGCGGGAATGCGGCCCGGGTCGCCGCCGGGCCACCCCATGCCGAAGACGGACCAGCGGCCCTTCTCGGCCCCCGCGTCGGCGAGTTCGTCCTCGTCGGTGAGGCCCGGTCGCATCACGAGGTCGATCTGCGGGGCGGTGTTGTGGGCGGTGAGCAGGTCGTCGATCTCGGCGGCGCTGCGGCCGTGGATGCGCAGTGCGTCGGTGAGGGCGCGCACGATCCACTCGGGGTGGGAGTGGACGACGGCGAGGTGCGCCGCTTCGTTCTCCTCCCGGGTGGGTGCGACCTCCTGGATCCACTCCTGCGCGCTCTTCTCACTGATGCGGCGCAGCACGGCGTTGACGAAGCCGGCGGCGCCGGCACCGGTGACATCCCGGGCGAGGCCGACGGTCTCCGACGCGGCGGCGTGCGGCGCCACGTTCATGTCGAGCATCTGGTACGCGCCGAGGCGCAGCACGTTCAGCACCGCGGTCTCGATCTGGTCCAGTGGGCGGTCCACGCACGCGGCGATGACGGCATCGAGCCGGCCCTGGGCGCGCAGCGCGCCGTAGAACAGTTCGGTGGTGAAGGCGGCATCGCGGGCATCTACCCGGTGGCGCCGCAGAATGCTCGGCAGGACCAGGTTCGCGTACGCATCATCGAGGGCCACGGCCTGCATCGCTTCGAACGCGGCGCGGCGCGACGGCGTGGACTCCCGACGCCGCTCCCCCGGCCGCTGCCGGGAGAAGCCCCGACGGGGCCCGCCACGGCCGCGGCTGCCGCTGCGTTCGCGGCCCTTGGCGTTGCGGTGCCGCTGGGGACCGCCGCGCGTCTCGCGGCGGTCGCCGTGCTGGTCGCGGCGACTGCCGCCGCCGCGGTCCTGACGGTCTCGGTTCATGCCTGCTCTCCGCTCGCTTCGGGGGTGGTGGTCAGTCGGGATGCGTCATCGAGGCGGGCGCCCCGCGCCCAGTCGGCGGCGTTCATCGCCTGCTTCCCGGGCGGACCGATCCGCGTCAGGTGGATCGGCCCGGTGCCGGTGCCGACGAACACGGCGCGCTTCGTCGCGCCGATGCCGCCCGGCTCCAAGCGCATCCCGTCGGGGGCGATGTCGGTGCCCACGCCGAGCAGTTTGTGCCGCTGCCCGCCGAGGTAGGCGAACGCGCCCGGTTTCGGGGCGACGGCGCGGATCCGCGCCGACACTGCGGCGGCGTCGGCGGTGAAGTCGATGGCCTGGTCCTCGGCGGTGAGCTTCGCCGCGTGGCTGACGCCGTCGGCCGCCTGGGGCGTGAGCGTGAGGTGACCCGCGGCGATCTCGTCCATGACGCGGACAAGTGCGGCACCGCCGTCGACGGCGAGGCGGTCCAGCAGGTCGCCGGCGGTCTCATCGGGCGCGATGGAGCACTCGGCGGTGAGGGCCACGTCGCCGGTGTCGAGACCCTCATCGAGGCGGAAGATGCTCAGACCCGTCGTGGTGAGGCCGTCCTGGACGGCGCGCTGCACGGGGGCGGCGCCGCGGTAGGCGGGCAGGAGGGAGAAGTGCAGGTTGAACCAGCCGTGGCGGGGAATCTCCAGCACCTCGCGACGCAGCAGCTGCCCGTAGGCGACGACCACTGCGGCATCGATCTCAAGGGCGCGGAGGTCATCAGCGGCGTCCGCGATCCGCTCCGGCTTCAGCACGGGGATCCCGGCCTCCTTGGCGGCCTGCGCAACCGCCGACGGGCGCAGTCGCCGGCCCCGGCCCGTCGGTGCGTCGGGCTGGGTGAGGACCGCGACCACCTCGTGCGGTGAGTCGATCAGGGCCTGCAGGGAGGGAACGGCGACATCCGGGGTTCCGGCGAAGAGAAGACGCATGGTGCCTCGATTCTATGCGGTGGACGGGGGCGAGCGGGCAGTGCGGATGTGGGCGCAGCGGTGGCGGGTGTCAGAAGATGTGCGGCGGGTCCACCTGGACCCGCAGCTGACCGGGCAGCTTCTTCGCACTGCGGACCATCAGCGCCGCCCGGACCGCTTCCACGAGCTGCTGGGCGCCGGGCGCGGCGATCCGCAGCACCGCGCGCGTCACGGGCTTCTCCCCGTCCCACACATCGTCCAGGGGGCCGAGGACACCCGCCATCCCCGGCAGCTCCAGCACGTCGAGGAATCCGGCGACAGCGGCCTTGTCACCGCGCGCCTCCACCACCTTCGACAGCGGCGGGAACAGCAGTTCGGCGCGCTGCTCGAGCACGGTGTCGATGAACGCGCGGCCTCGCGGCACCACGAGCGACCGGATCGCTGGGGCATGAGCGGTGCCGACCACGAGGACCTGGCCGCCGTCGGAGAAGGGCCTGGTGGCGGCGATCGCATGGGACCAGCGGCGCACCGCCTCCACATCAGCGTCGAACGCGGCGCGGGCGAGGGTGCCGTCGGCGTCCAGGACTGCGCAGGCGGCGTACCCACCCGCTGGGAGCGGCTCCGCGCCCGGGGTGGCGACCACCACGCAGGGCCCGTCCACGTCCTCGTCCGGCACGATGCCGCCGGCGCCGCCGGAGACGTGGAACTCGACATCGCCGAAGGCGCGCTTGAGGTCATCGGCGGTGCGGGCACTGCCGGAGACCACCGGCCGCACCTGCGTGCGGTCGCATTCGGCGCAGCGGAACGCCCCGTGGGTGAGTCCGCAGACGGGGCACACGAGCGCCAGTCCCCTCCCCCGCACCACAAGGGCGGCGTGGCAGGCGGTACAGGTGGCGCGAGTCCCGCAGAACGTGCACACCAGCGCCGGAACGTACCCGGAGCGCGGCACCTGCACGAGCACCGGGCCGCGGGTCAGCCCCTCCCGGATGAGGCGGTAGGCGCGCTGCGGCAGGCGGGAATACCCGGAGGCTCCTTCCCGCTCCCGCAGGTGCTCATCCATCAGTTCGATCCGCGGGTGCGTGAGGGCGTGCGGCGCAGGCGCCGGCTCGAGCTCCACCAGGACGCCGTCCCGGGCCCACTGGGTGAGCTGCACGGACCGCGACGGGGTCAGGAACAGCACGGGGACCCGCTCGATGTGGGAGCGGGCGAGCACCACTGTCCGGGCGTGGGGGTACGGTGCGCGCGGCTCCTCGAACAGGTCGTCGGCTTCGTCCCACATGAGGATCAGGCCGAGGTTCGCGACGGGAGCGAACGCGGCACTGCGGGTGCCGACGACGACGCGGTGCTCACCGCTGAGGATGCGCAGGAACGTCCGGTAGCGCTTCTCCGGTCCTTCGCTGCTGGTGAGCTGCGCACACGAGATCCCGTCGGCCTGCAGGGCGGCGCTGACGCGAGCCGCGTCGCGGGCGTCGGGGGCGAGGATGAGGGCGCCCTGGTCGTCGTCGAGGGAACGGACGGCTTCGACGGCGGCGTCCAGCCAGCTCTCGGCGGGGTCGAGGGTGATGGCGGCGCGGGGCGATCCGCCCTCACGGGCGTGGGAATAGAACGCGGCGAGTCCGCGGTAGCGGGCGGTGAGGAAGCCGACGGGTTCAGCGGCGTCGTCCGCGTCCGCTGATTCGGCGCGGCGCGCGAGGAATTCTTCGCGGTCGGCATGGGCGCGCTTCTCCGCGCGGGCGTGTCGCGCCGGGACGGCCAGGCGCAGCACATCGGTCAGGCTGCCGGCGGTGCGTTCGGCGACCATCGCGCACACCCGGAAGGTGTCCTCACTGATGACGCGGTCGGTGGAGACGAGCTTCCTGATCGGAGCGAGCGGCCGGTCCGTGTCGGGAGCGGCGACGCGCTCTCGGACGAGTGCTTCGCTGTCGCGGCCGGCGAAGGCGACACGGACGCGCTGCCCGGGTGCGAGCTCGTCCATGTCGGCGGGGATCGCGTACTCGAAGGCGCGGTCCAGATGCGGCAGGGCCCCCATCACGTGGACGCGGGCGACCGGGTCGGTGTCGACGAGGTCGAAGCCGGCGGTGGTGCGCAGGCGCGCAGGAGCGGCCTCTCCCTCCGGCTGGGGGAAGAGGCCGCCCTGGGTGCTGCTGGGGTCGGTCAGTTGGACCGCACCCCGACGAGGTCGCAGACGAAGATGAGGGTCTCGCCGCCCTTGATGACGCCGGGGATGCCGCGCGGGCCGTAGGCGAGGTCCGCGGGGATCTCCAGGCGGCGCCGGCCGCCGACCTTCATGCCCTGGACGCCCTGGTCCCAGCCGGGGATGACCTGGCCGACGCCGAGCGGGAACGTCAGCGGTTCACCGCGGTCCCAGGAGGCGTCGAACTGCTTGCCGTCGCTGAGGCCGACGCCGACGTAGTGGACGTCCACGACATCGCCCTTCTTCGCGACGTCGCCGTCGCCCTCCCACTCGTCGATGATCACGAGCTCGGTGGGCTCTTCGGTGCCGTCCACGGACACCTGCGGCTTGGTGGGGTTCTGCTGGTTCATGAGGGATTCCTTTCGGGTCGGGTGAACGAGTCTCATGCCTTGGCGACGTACAGGACGTCCGCCGCGAAGATGAGGGTCTTGCCGCCGAGTTCGTGCTGGGCGGGGTCATCGCCGTAGCCGTCCTTCGGCGGGATCACGAGCAGGTACTGGCTGCCGGCGGCGGCGCCCTCCAGGCCGTTGTCCCAGCCGGGGATGACGCGGCCGGCGCCGAGGGGGAACACGAACGGCTCGCCCCGGTCCCAGGAGGAGTCGAACTTCTCGCCGGTCTCCCAGTCCCATCCGGTGTAGTGCATGACGAGGGTGTCCCCCTTGGCGGCCTTCTCCCCCGTGCCGACGATCGTCGGTTCGGCGACGAGCTCGGTCGGGGCCTTCCCGGAGGGCTTGCCCTTCAGTTCGGGGGCGCCGTTGTCTCCGAGGGTGAACTCGGGCATACCGGAGGGGACGGGCTTCTGTGTGCCCTCGGCGCGCTTCAGGGCGATGCCCTCGAGGTCGCCGACCTGCAGGATCGGCTGCTGGCCCTGCCCGGACTGGTCGGCGGTGAAGCCGGCCTGGGCGAAGCGGGTGCCGACGGCCATGCCGGAGAAGAACTCCGCGGCGCTCTTGCCGATGGTCTTCTCAACGACGGGCAGTGCGGTCGCGCTCTTCTCCTTGAACTCCGAGAACAGTGTGTCGCCGGAGGCCGGGTCGATGAACACCGACCGGGTGATGATCGTGTCGCCCTGCTTGACGGCTGCACCGTCGCCCTTGACGACCACCGTGTTCTCCTGCTCCTTGTACTCGAGCGGGGCGTCGAAGGTGACCTTCGGCTCCTTGCCGACGTTGTCGCTGATCGTGAGCTTGTCGAGGACAGCTCCGCCCTTCTCGGCGGGGGCGGAGGGGTTGGCCGACGGCTTCTGGGTCGTCGACTTGTCGCCACCGCAGGCGGCGAGGGTTCCTCCCGCCGCGGCGGCGGTGAAGGCGGTGACGAGGGTGCGTCGGCTGATCACGGGTTTCCTCCTGGGGAAGCGGGGTCCGCGGCCTCTGAGCGGCTGCGGATGTCGTCGATGAGGGCGTCGATCTCGGCGCTCTCGGTCTGGAAGGGGTCGAGCATGGAGATGGGGCGCTGACCGGGCGCGTTGAGGCGCACACTGGTCCAGTCCACGGCGACGTCGGTGCCGGCGTCGCGGGCGGCGTGCAGCACTCGGCCGCGCAGGTGCGCACGGGTCGTAGCGGGTGCCTGTGTCCGCGCCTGCTCGATGCGCTCATCGGACAGGATCTGCGGGGCGAGGCCGCGGCGCTGCAGCGCCCAGAACACGCCCTTCGTGCGGTCGATGTCGTGGTAGGCGAATTCGAGGCGCTGGATCTGCGGATCGTCGAGGGCGAGGCCGCGCCGCTCAGCAACAGCGTGGAACAGGTCGTGCTTGATCGCCCAGTCCAGTTCGCGGGACACCAGGGAGAAGTCCTGCGTCTCCACGGCGCGCAGCGCGCGGTCCCACAGGTCGAGCATGCGCTCGTCGAGGTCGTCGAACGCAGAGGTGACGGCCTCGAGGAAGCGCCGCTGGATCTGCAGAGCGGTGATGGTGCCGCCGTCGGCCAGTTCGAGGGGCGCGGTGCCGGTGAGGTCGCGGGCGACCACGCGGATCGCTGCGATCGGGTCCTTCAGGGCGATGGTGCCGACGGGGCGGCCCGCCTCGATGAGGCGCAGAACAGCATTCGTCATCTCGATGCGCATCCACGTGGACAGTTCGCTCATGGTGGAGTCGCCGACGATGACGTGCAGGCGCCGGAACTTCGTGGGGTCGCCG
The DNA here is from genome assembly GCF_022347125.1 of Helcobacillus sp. ACRRO. NCBI lineage: Bacteria > Bacillati > Actinomycetota > Actinomycetes > Micrococcales > Dermabacteraceae > Helcobacillus > Helcobacillus sp. ACRRO. The sequence continues at coordinate 48,499 of NZ_JAKRNG010000015.1, read as the reverse complement.
TGCGGTTCGTCGCGCGTGTTGATGATGGGGCGGGCGCGGGTGGTGGCGCTGGAGACGGTCTCCCACATGTGGTCGCTGCGCAGAGAGAAACCGAAGCGGGCGCCGTCCTCGTCGTGGATGACGCCGCCGGCGCCGGTGACGATCTGGCGGGTGATGAGGAAGGGCACGAGCATCTGCGGCAGGCGGGTGAACTCGCCGCGCCGTTCGATCATGAAGTTCTCGTGGCTGCCGAAGGAGTTGCCTTCGGAGTCGGAGTTGTTCTTCAGCAGGTGGATGCGGGCATCCACGCCCTTCTCCTGGTAGGCGGCGTTCGCCTGCGCCACGAGCTGTTCGAATTCGCGTTCGCCGGCGCGGTCCTGGGCGACCAGATCCCAGGTGTCGTCGCATTCGGCGGTGGCGTACTCGGGGTGGGAGCCGACGTCCAGGTAGAGCCGCGCCCCGTTGGTCAGGAACACGTTGGATGAGCGGCCCCAGGCCACGACGGGCCGGAACAGGTCGCGAGCGGCCTGCTCCACTTCGTGGGCGCGGCGGCCGTCACTGGTGACGACGGTGAGGCCGAACTCCGTTTCGATGCCGGCGACGCGTCGCTTCACTGGCCGCCCTTCTGCACGAAGGACTTCACGAAGCTCTCCGCGTTCTCCTCGAGAACGAGGTCGATCTCGTCAAGGAGGTCGTCGCTGGTCGAGATGGACTGCTGCACCTGGCCGCCGCCGGTGGTGTCGGGGCCGAGGTCGTCGGCATCGTCCTCATTGCGGCCGGGGCCGTGGATCTGTGACTGGCTCATTGCTCCTCCTTCGCACCCGCGGGGCGGGTGGGCGGTTCGTTGTGGCTGGTTGGGGTCTCGGCGGTGGCCGGCTGGGTCTCGATGGCGCGGGCGGCGGCGATGATCGCCTCCACGGGGGCCGACGGGTCCACCCCATTGTCGGCGCACCATGCCTGAGAGCCGAAGCGGGGGTCGCTGAACCGCAGGCGCAGCGCGGCCCCGTCGTCCTTGATCGTGACGGCGTCCCACCCGGCGGAGTCGAGCTCCGAGCGGTGGTGGGTGACGAGAGCACCGCGCAAGTACGCGCGGGTGGAGGTGGGGGCCTCCACCATGGCTCGGCGCACTTCATCGTCGCTGACGAGGGTGCGGGCGCGACCGGCGCCCCGCAGCTTCAGGTACAGCGACTTCGCGGGTCGCAGGTCCGTGAACTGGATGTCGAGGGCGGTGAGCCGCGGGTCGTCCCACTCGAGGCCGTGGCGCGCCCGGAACGACTCCAGCAGGGTGTGCTTGCCGAGCCATTCGATGCGGTCCGCTGCGGCGGCACGGTCATCCGATTCGAGGATGTCGAGCAGCTCGCGCCACTGGCCGATGACGTCGGCGGTCTCCGCATCGCCCACGTCTGCGTGGGCGGCGACGGCGTCGAGGTAGGCGCGCTGGATGCCGAGAGCGGTGATGGCGGAGCCGTCGGCGCACTCGAGGTCCTCACGAAGCGTGAGGTCGTGGGAGACGCGGTGCAGCGCAGCGACCGGGTCGGCGAGGCGGATGTCCGGCAGGATCGCCTCACCGGTCGCCTGCTCCGCTTCGGCGGCGGCCAGGACGAGGGAGGTCATGCCGGTCTTGAGGTAGTTCGGGGTCTCGAACAGGTTCGCGTCCCCGATGATGACGTGGAGGCGGCGGAATCGGGAGGCGTCCGAGTGCGGCTCGTCGCGGGAGTTGACGATGGGCCGGTTCAGGGTGGTCTCCAGCGCCACCTCGGATTCGAAGAAGTCGGCGCGGCTGGACAGCTGGAAGCCCGGCTCCTGTCCGCGGGTGCCGAGGCCGACCCGCCCGGAGCCGACGAGGACCTGCCGGGTGGTGAAGAACGGCAGGAGGACCTCGACGAGGCGGTCGAACGGCACGGCGCGGTCCACGAGGTAGTTCTCGTGGGTCCCGTAGGACTGGCCCTTGCCGTCGGTGTTGTTCTTGTACAGCGCGATCGAGGGGACCGTGTCGGCGCCGTCGATGCGGGCCATGGCGGCACGGGCGATCTCTTCGCCGGCGCGGTCCCACACGAGGCATTCGCGGGCGGTCATGGTCTCCGGCGCGGAGTACTCCGGGTGGGCGTGGTCCACATAGAGGCGGGCGCCGTTCCTGAGGACGGCGTTGCCGATGGCGCGGCGCTGCGCGAAGTGCAGGACGGCGGAGTCATCGAGGTCGCGCGGAATCGATTCGTGGGCGGCCAGCGGCAGGTCCATGTCGACGCTGGGGACGTGCGCGTCCTGCCCCTGGTCGGTGAGCTGGGTGGGGTGGGCGGCGGCGCGGGTGAGTTCGAATCCGCGGGCGTCCCGCAGCGGGGTCTCATCGCCGTAGTCCCAGCGCACCCGTTCCCGATCGGAGTCCTCGAGCAGGGCGTACGCGCCGACGGTGAAGTGCGACAGCTGGATCGAGGCGTTCGCGCCGGCGCGGGCGCGCTGGGCTTCCTCAGCGTGGGTGACGCCGAACTCGATCTCCTGCCCCATCACGCGGCGGGTGCGCAGGCGGATGGGTGCCTCAGGCATGGGCGGCCTCCGATGCTCGGCGCGGATGCATCTGGACGATGCGCTGACCTCGCCGGCCGGCGACGCGCGCCCAGTCGTCCGGGTCGGCATTGGAGGGCAGGTCCTCGTTCTCGCGAAGCTCCGCGAAGACCGCATCCTCCAGGTGGTCCATGGTGATGCCGCGCTCGGCGCTGGCGAGGAAGTCCTTGACGGCCGCCTTCTTCGCGCGGTCCACGATGTTGCGCAGCATGGCGCCGGACATGAAGTCTCCGAAGAACAGCGTCTCCTCGGAGCCGTCGGCGTATTCGACGTCGACGAACGCGAGGTCCTCCGTGCGGCGGTAGATCAGGGCGGCGGTCTGCTCCACGAGGCGGGTGCGGTCCTCCTGCACGGGGACGTCCTCGTTGAGGTAGAGAGCGAGGATCTCGCGGGCGGCGGCTTCGTCGGGCCGCCGGATGCGGATCTTGACGTCGAGGCGACCGGGCCGCACGATCGCGGGGTCGATCATGTCCTCGCGGTTGGAGGCGCCGATGACGATGACGTTCTCCAGGGACTCCACGCCGTCGATCTCGCTGAGCAGCTGCGGCACGATCGTGGACTCCACATCGGAAGAGACGCCGGTGCCGCGGGTGCGGAACAGGGAGTCCATCTCATCGAAGAACACCACCACCGGGTGGCCGTCGCTGGCCTTCTCACGGGCGCGTTCGAACACGAGGCGGATGGACCGCTCGGTCTCGCCGACGTACTTGTTGAGGATCTCCGGGCCCTTGACGTTGATGAACCAGGTGCGGCCGAGGGCGGAGTCGGCGTCCTCCCCGCGCATCTGCGCAGCCTTCAGCGCCAGTTCGTGCGCCACGGCCTTCGCGATCATGGTCTTGCCGCAGCCGGGAGGGCCGTACAGCAGCACACCCTTGGGCGGCCGCAGGCCGTACTCGCGGTACAGGTCCTGGTGGAGGAACGGCAGCTCCACGGCGTCGCGGATCGCTTCGATCTGGCCCTGGAGTCCTCCGATGTCGCCGTAGGAGGTGTCCGGGACGTGCTCGAGGACGAGGTCGGTGATCTCCTTGCGCTCCAGGCGCTCCAGGACGATCCCGGCCTTGAGGTCGACCATCAGGTGGTCGCCCGGGCTCAGAGCGGTGCCGGCGAGGGCGGAGGAGGCGTGCATAACGCGCTGCTCATCGGCGTGGACCTGCACGAGGATGCGGCCGTCGGGCAGCTGTTCAACAGCGCTGGCCACGTTGCCGAGGTCGCTGGTGGGCATGGCCTCCACGGCGACGAGCGCTTCGTTCATCCGCAGCTCCTGGCCGCGGGTCAGAGTCGCCGGATCCACCTCCGGGGAGGTTGCGATTCGCAGTTTGCGACCGTTGTGGAGGACGTCCACGGTGGTGCCGTCGGCGACCTGGAGGAACGTGGCATACGGGTTCGGCGGGTCCGCCATGCGCTCGAGGTCGGAGCGCAGGTCGAGGATCTGCTCGCGCGCCTTCGTGAGGGAGGCGACGAGCCGCTCGTTCTGCTTCGCGAGGCCGTTGAGCTCGGTGCTGAGCTCCTGGTACGTCTTCATCGTGTCCTTCCCTGGCGGATGTCCCGCAGGGCACGGCGGGACTTCTTTTCGGCAATGCCGCGCTCCCCGAGGTCCTGCGCGGACCATTCGGAGTCGGAACCGCCGAAGCCGTCGTTGTCGGGGTGGTTGAGTTCGGCTTCGTCCCGGGAGCCGGGGGCCGGGCGCTGCTTGCGCCGCAGGGCGAGGCTTCCGCGGGCGGTGCGGCGGGCGGTCAGCAGGAAGCCGGTGTGGGAGTTCATGCGGTGCACGGGTCTCACGGCGAGGCCGTCCAGGTGCCAGGGACGCATCATCGTCTCCCACGCGTCCGGTTCGGTGAACTCGCCGTGGTCGCGCAGCGCCTCCACGGTGCGGGACATCTGGGTGACGGTCGCGATGTACGCGAGGAACACGCCGCCGTCCTCGAGAACGTCCGCGGCCTGATCCACGCACTCCCACGGGGCGAGCATGTCCAGCACCACGCGGTCGGCCCGCTCCCCCTGCTCGGCGAGGGCGGCGGCGCCGTCCTGGAAGTCGCCGACGCTCAGGTCCCACCACGCCGGTTCCTCACCGAAGAACGCCCGGACGTTCTCCCGTGCCACCTCGGCGAAGTCGGAGCGGCGCTCGATGGAGCGCAGAGAACCCGTCGGCCCGATGGCGCGCAGCAGCGCGATGCTCAGCCCCGCCGAGCCGACGCCGGCTTCGATGACACGCGCGCCGGGGAAGACGTCCCCGTACATGAGGATCTGTGCACTGTCCTTCGGGTAGATGATGGCGGCGCCGCGGGGCATCGCCATCATGTAGTCGTTGTACAGCGGTCGGAAGGCCTGCAGCTGCTGGCCGGCGCTGTTGGTGATGACGGTGCCGTCGGGCCTGCCGATCAGGTCATCATGGCGGATGAATCCGCGGTGGGAGTGGAACAGCGTGTCCGCTTTGAGGGTGATGGTGTTCATCCGTCCCTTGGAGTCGGACACCTGCACCTTGTCGCCCTCGACGAACGGACCGGTTCGGTCCAGACGCGGGGTCATCGCTTCTTCCTGCATGCTCACCAGTCTAGTGATCCAGGCCCAGCGCAGTGTTCACGCTCGTGGCGCGGATGGCGCCGATGATGCGCCCGTCACTGCGCTGCACCAGGAACACGGCCGCATCGGCCGCCACCATCGCCTCCAGCAGGTCCGGACCGCTGAGGTCCGCCCTGATGGCCGGCGCCGTCCCCAGCGACAGGGCGACTGCGGACGCGGGGACGCTGCCGCGCTGCTGCGGCGGAACCGAGGCGACGGCGTCGGGGTCGAGCAGGACCACGGTCCCGTCGGCCCCGACGAGGAGGCCCTTCCTCTGCGGGCCGGCGGCGGCGAGTGCGGTCTCGAGGCTCGCGGCGGGCTCCCAGGGGCCGACGGGCTCCATCAGCGCCTCGGTGCTGAGGCCCTGGCTGCGGCGGAGGAGGCGCGATTCGCGCAGCGCCTCACCGGCGCCGCGGAACAGGAACGAGGCGATCAGCAGCGCCCAGATCATGACCAGCAGATCCGGCATCTGTCCGGCGACCAGGCCCCGCAGCAGCGGGATCACCACGATCGCGACGGCGACCACGCGGCCCACCCACGCGGTGACGGTGGTCGCCGTCCACGCGGGTGTCCCGAGCGCGGTGAGCAGTGACTCCACGGCGCGGCCGCCGTCCATCGGAAGGCCGGGCAGGAGGTTGAACAGGGCGAGTGCCCAGTTGAGGATCGAGGCGTAGGCGATGAGGGCGAGCGCCGCGACTGCAAAAGGACTGACCACGACCTGGCCGCTGTGCAGGCCCTCTCGGAGAAGCGAAGCCGCGCCGGAGAAGAGGAGGGCGAGCACGATGTTGGCGGCCGGGCCGGAGAGGGAGATCAGCATGGAGGCGACCGGCCGGATCGTCCCCCAACGGTAGGTGGTGTGCCCGCCCCAGAGCGTCAGGGCGATCTCCTGGACGTCCCCGCCGAAGGCGCGGGCGGTCAGGGCGTGGGCGAGCTCGTGGATGAGCACGCACAGCACCATCACGAGGGCGAGGAGCACCGCAGTGGCGATGGCGAGGGAGCTGTCCTGGACGCTGCGGGCGAGCGCCGGGTAGACGATCGCCGCCATCACGATGACGGTGAGGATCGTGGCGGGCGCCACGCGCAGGCGGAACCCGGCGATGCGGGGACCGGTGGGCGTCATCGATTGCTCTCCTCAGTGCAGGCCTTGATCACGGCCTGCCTATACTGGCACGTCGAACTGGCGCTGACGTGAGAGGGAGAACCATGGGTGAGATGAACCGCTCCGCAGCCGCAGGAGAACCCGCAGACTCAGGTCAGGACCTGCGCCGCCGCAGTGCGGCACTGGCCGCGTTCACCGGCTGGAACGACGCCGGCGGCGCCGCCTCCGAAGCGCTCTGCCACATCGAAGAGGAGTGGGGCGCCCGTATGGTCGCATCCCTCCCGGCCGACGACTACGTCGACTTCCAGATGAATCGCCCCACCCTCTCCCCCGTTCTCGACATCAGTGATGACGCGGCGCCGGTGGCGCCGGCCGGTATGTCGACCATGGACTCCCGCAGTGAGATCGTCTGGCCGGACACCCTCATCAATCATCTCGGCCATGACGAGGACCGGCCCCTGTTCACCGTGCAGGGCCCCGAACCGTCCCTGAAGTGGCGCGCCTTCTGCACTGAGCTGCTCGATGAGCTGCAGCAGCAGGGCGTTGAGGTGCTGGTGGTGCTGGGGGCGCTGCTGGCGGATGCACCCCACACGCGGCCACTGCCGATCTCCGCGACCTGGCGCGCCTGCGATCTGCAGCCCCTGACCGCCACGGAGACCTCCGCCTATGAGGGCCCGATCGGCATCCCGACCGTGCTCGTCGACATGGCCGTGCAGCGCGGCATCCCCACTCTGTCCCTGTGGGTGCAGGTGCCGAACTACGTCGGTCAGGCGCCGGCGCCGAAGGCCGTACTGGGCCTGGTGAAGGCGGTGGAGCGGGAGCTGCAGCTGCGGATCCCCCTCGGCGACCTCGAGGACGATGCGAAGGCGTGGGAGCTGGGACTCAACGAGCTGGCACAGAGCGAAGAGGACATCGGCGAGTACGTCCAGCAGCTGGAGCAGGCGCGGGACGCCGCGGACCTGCCGGAAGCATCCGGCGAGGCGATCGCTGACGAGTTCGAGCAGTTCCTCCGCCGGCGCGGCGACGACTAGAGGCGGACCCCGAGCAGGGCGTCGACGGCGTCGGCGATCCTGATGCTCCCGGCACCAGGGGTGGCGGCTGCGGATCCGCCCATGCCGTCGGCCCACCGGTCGAGGACCTCGAGGGCCCGCGGCGTATCGAGGTCATCGCGCAGTGCGCGGCGCAGGTCCTCGACGACGGCGGCATCCGTCGGCCGCTGCTGGGAGGCCTCCCGGTAGGCGCGCAGACGTTGCTCGGCCTCGCGGAGCTGGTCGTCGCTCCATTCCCAATCCGTGCGGTAGTGGTGGGCGAGCAGAGCGAGCCGGATCGCGGCGGGGGCTACGCCGTCAGCGGTGAGTCGACTGATGAAGACGAGATTCCCGAGGGACTTCGACATCTTCTCGCCCTGGTAGGCGACCATGCCGACATGCGCCCACAGGGTCGCGAACGTGTCCAGACCCAGACCGAGGGCGTGGACGTGCCCCATTTCGTGGTGGGGGAAGACGAGGTCGTTGCCGCCGATCTCCAGGTCGATCGGCATGCCGAGGCCCCGTTCCGCGATGCACAGGCACTCCACGTGCCAACCGGGCCGACCGGGGCCGAGGGCGCGGCCATCGAAGCTGGGCTCGCCCGGCCGGTGCGCCTGCCACACCAGCGGATCCAGGGGGTCCTTCTTCCCCTCCCGCTGCGGGTCGCCGCCGCGTTCGGCGAAGATCGCCAGCGCCTCTTCGCGGTCCATCTGCTCCACGAGCCCGGTGCCGCCTGTCAGGGCGTACTCCTGGTACCAGTCGCTGGAGCCGTCCTCATTGGCGACGGGGTAGAGCATGCCGCGCTCCAGCAGCTGGTTGGCGGCATCGGCGATCGCATCGACCGCTTCGGAGACGGACTCGAAGTGGTGCGGAGGGATGATCCGCAGCGCTTCCATGTCACCGACGAACTTCGCGACCTCCCGGTCCGCCAGCTCCCGCCAGTCGATGTCGTCGCGCTGGGCGCGTTCGAACAGGGGGTCATCGACATCGGTGACGTTCTCCGCGAAGCGCACATCCAGGCCGGCGTCCAGGAGGATCCGGCGCATCAGGTCCGCACTGTGGTACGTCATGGCGTGGCCCATGTGGGTGGAGTCGTACGGGGTGATGCCGCAGACGTACAGGGTCGCAACGCCTTCCACGCGCGGAGCGAACTGCTCCCTGCGGCCCGTGAGCGTGCTGTGGAAGGTGGGCAGGACGCCGCTGGGTTCGATGGTCGGCACAGTGGGCGCGGGCCAGGTCTTCACAGGGGGTCCTTTCGGGAAACGGGAACGGGCATCGGCCGGACGGCCGGTCCGGAGCAGAGGCGGTGGGTCAGGACGCTGCCGGCGGCAGCGGGGAGACCACACCGAAGATCAGCAGGAGGAGCAGGGCCGCGCCGGCGAACAGGCGGTACCAGACGAACACGGAGTAGGACCGGTTCTCGATCATCTTCATGAACCAGACGATGACGGCGAAGCCGACGCCGAACGCGACGAGGGTCGCGATGATCATGGCGAGCAGGCTCGGCTCACCGGCGGCGGCTGCGGCGGCGCGCCCGTCGGCGGTCAGCAGCGGCGGGATCTCCTTCGCCGCCTTGTACAGACCGGAGGCGAACACAGCCGGCAGCGCCAGCAGGAACGAGTAGCGGGCGGCGGAGCGGCGCGTGTAGCCGAGCAGCAGGCCCATGGTGATGGTGCCGCCGGAGCGGGACACACCGGGGATGAGGGCGAGAGCCTGGGCGAAGCCGTAGAGGATGCCGTCGCGCAGGGTGAGGTTCTCCAGTTCCTTCTTCTGCGGGGCGCGGGCGTCGGCGAACGCGAGGATCACGGCGAACACGATGAGCATCGTGGCGGTGATGTAGAGATTGCGCAGGCTGTGGTCGATCTGCGTTTCGAACAGCAGGCCGAGCACACCGATGGGGATGGAACCGAGGATGACGAACCAGCCCATGCGCACGTCCGGGTCGGACTGCGGGACCTTCTTCACCAGCGCTTTGAACCACTGGGAGAGGATGTGCGCGATGTCCTTCCAGAAGTAGATGAGGACCGCGAGTTCGGTGCCGAGCTGGATGATGGCGGTGAAAGCCGCGCCGGGTTCGCGGCCCGGCATCAGCAGCTCGCCTGTGACGCGCAGGTGAGCGGAGGAGGAGACGGGAAGGAACTCCGTCAGGCCCTGGACGATGCCCAGGATGATCGCGGTCAGGATGGTCATGCGGCCTCGCTCATCGGGGTGCTGGTTGTGCTCGCACAACGGTACGCGGCGCCAGCTGATTCAGCTGACGCCGCGCCGAAGGGTGATGCAGAAGTCACCGTTCGCGGTCAGTGACGCGAGTCGTCCTCGTCGTCATCGTCCGCGTCATCTGCGTCATCATCGAACTCGTCGTCATCGAGGTCGTCGAAGTCCTCGAAGTCCTCATCGAGGTCGTCATCCTCGTCATCCTCGTAGTCATCATCGTCGTCGTCTTCGAAGTCGTCGTCGAAGTCATCGAAGTCGTCCTCGTCATCGAACACGACGAGCGGGGTGGCGGTGCCGACGGCGTCGAACAGAGCACCGTCATAGATGTCGAACGCCTCGGCGAGGCGATCGTTGGCGCGGTCGAGCGCCGGATCATCCTGGCCGCTGGAGTCGACGGCGGCCGTGTAGTGGCGCTCGAGGGCATCGATCAGGGCGGTGAGTGCGGCGCGAGGATCTGTGGTGCTCATGCCTCGAATCTACCCCGTTCGCCCCGGATGCGACACCCCGTTATCCTGGTCGCCACCATTGGCCCCGTCCCCCTTCAGGAGCGGTGATGACCCGCATTGTGAACCGCCAGACCGAGTCGATGCTGCCGCCCACGTGGAGCCGCCGCAGAATCCCGGGAATCGAGGGCGCTTCGGTGAGCACGATCCCGTCGGCCGGGGGTCGCCGGCGCGGCGAGATGGAGTTCCAGGTGGTGACGATTCCTCGCGGCTCCACTCTGGGCGAGGTGCGGCAGGCGCTGCAGGATGAGGCGGAGTACGGACGCTGGGAGCTGGCGCGCACGCAGCTGCTGATCGGCGGCGGGAAGCGCGTGTTCCTGCGCCGACGGATCATCCGCGTGCCCTCTGCACAGGACCAGTTGTCCCCGTTCGGCCCGAACAGCGCCCTGTGACGCTCGCGGTGTGATGCAGTAGGGGCATGCCCCTGCTGCTGACCGTCGCTCTGCTCGCCGCGCACCTGCCGTTCGCCTCTGCACTGACGGTGTTCGATGTGCGCGAGCACCGCCTGCCCAATCGCCTGGTGCTGTGGCAGAGCACCTGCGTGGCAGCGGTGTCCTTGGTGGCTGCGGCGCTTTTGCCTGCAGTTCGGGCGGCTCTGCCGGCGTCGATCCTGGTTGCATTCGTGCTCGGTGGGGGCGCTGTGTGCCTGGCGCTGCTGGTGCCGTCGGCGCTCGGAATGGGAGACGCGAAGGTCGTGTTCGCGACCGCGCTGGTCACCTGCCTGCTCGGCGGTGCAGTGATCGTGAGCGCGCTGCTGTGGTTCTGTGCGGCGTCGGCGGTCGGCGCCGTGGTGGCGCTGGTGCGCTCGCGCGGGGACTTCTCATCCCGGTTCGCGTTCGGCCCGGTGATCCTCAGCGTTCCCTACGGCGGTCTGCTCGTCGCGGCGCTGCTCGCCGGCACGCTGCCCTGATCCCGGTGCTCCCCCGGCCGCTCTCGGGGGCCTACGGGGCCCGCACCCCCAGAACAGGTCAGACGCCGCCGGAGAATCCGCGCTGACGCCATGCCTCGTACACCGCAATGGAGGCGGAGTTCGCGAGGTTGAGGGACCGGCGCGCGGGAAGCATCGGAATGCGGACCTGCTGGGTGATCCGCGGGTGGTTCAGGACGCTGTCGGGAAGGCCGGTGTCTTCACGTCCGAAGAGCAGAACGTCTTTCTCGCGGTACTCGATGTCGGCGAAGGATCCGTCGGCCTTGCCGGTGAACGCGAAGACGCGGCTGTCGGGGACGGCGGCGAGGGCGGCGTCGATGTCGGGGTGCACGGTGGTGTCGGCGAGGTCGTGGTAGTCGAGGCCAGCGCGGCGCAGGTTGGCGTCTTCGAAGTTGAAGCCGAGCGGCTCCACGAGGTGGAGGTGGCAGCCGGTGACGGCGGCGAGGCGGATGGCATTGCCGGTGTTGCCGGGGATCAGCGGCTCAACGAACATGATGTGGGGCATGGGGACCAATCTATCGGCACGCACGCGCCCCGGAGCTCACCAGCTGCCGGCAGCGCACAGTCATCGATCCGGGATGCAGCGCACCCCTGCGTGATTCCGTTCACTCGGGGGCGGCTTGGGGGCCTCTCGGTTCGCGCGGCGGGTTTGAGCCGTGCTAGATTCTTATTCGTTGCCGACGAGGCAGTCACCTAGTCCGGGTGGCGGAATTGGTAGACGCGCTAGCTTGAGGTGCTAGTGCCCGCTTTAGGGCGTGGGGGTTCAAGTCCCCCCTCGGACACCGACGGAGCACCCCTCCTGACCTGCGAAAACGCATGGTTCGGAGGGGTGCTCCTTTTGCTGTCCCCGAAGGCTGCGGCTGGTCCAACATCCACACCACCGTGGTCAACGTCGGGGTGTCCTTCGACACCGCTTGCCTGGAACCTGCGGTGCGCGTTCTTGAGCACGCTGTACTCACCGATTCGGTTCGAGTCCTGTCTCTACGCCGGAGCATCCGGACTCGGCAGCGTCACGGTGATGCACAGGCCACCGCCCTCGTTCGCAGCAATGTCGAGCGTGCCGTTCGAACGGTCGACAATTGCCGACACGATCGACAACCCGAGTCCGCTGTTGGTGCCGCCGGTGCGACCCTTGGTGGTCTTGAACGGTTCGGTGAGTTGGCTCAACTGCGCCCCATCAATCAGTTCACCGGTATTGCGCACGGTGAGTTCGGCCATCGAGTCGTCACCGGCCACCATCCGGGTACTCACCGTCAGGCTGCCGCCATCGGTATTGTGTTGAATCGCGTTTTGGATGAGGTTCTGTGCCAGCTGGTGAAACAGTCGCTCATCCCCAAACGCAGTGGCCGGGCCGAACTCGCTCGTGACCGCAAGGTCGCGTTCGGCCAGCAGCGGCTGCGACTCACGCAGCACCGTCGACACGATCTCGGTGATGTCGCAGCTGGTCGGCTTCACCTTTCCCCCCTCGAGTTCGGCAAGATCAAGCAGCGACTCGACGGTGCGGATGCTGCGCTCATTCACCTGCAGCAGCTTGCGCAGCACATCCCGATCAACCTCTCCTGGCTTCGAGAGCGCCACATCGAGGATGGTTCGGGTGGTGGCAAGCGGCGTGCGAAGCTCGTGCGAAGCGTTAGCGGCAAACCGTCGCCGTGCCGCGGTCGAGTGCTCAATGCTCTCAAGCATTTGGTCGAACGTCTGTGCCAACTCGGTAATCTCGTCGTGAGGGCCGGTGAGTCCAATGCGGTGGTCGAGCCGACCATCCGCAGCCAGCTTCGCAGCCTGGTTGACCGCCGCGAGTGGCTTCAGCATCCGCCCCGCCAGCAACCAGGCAGCAACCGAACTCAGCACCACCAGCACGGCCAACGCAATCGCCGAAACCTGCAGCAGCAGAGTGATGAAATCGGCCTGGCTCTGCACCGCAATCTTGATGTTGTCCGGCGGAACTGCGGGGTCATCGACGGCAATCACCAGCGGCTCTTGGCTCGGCTGAGCATCAACCGACTCAAACCCGTAATCAGGCACAAAACCAATGAACAGCGTCACCAGGGTGAGCAGCAGCCCACCGCACAGGAACATCAGCAGCGCGTACGAAAACGCGAGCCGAGTGCGCGCCGTGAAACGATGCTTCCGGCGAAGAAGCGTGGGCAGGTGCTTAACCATTGAGCGTCCGGTCGATCGTGTAACCAACACCGTGTTCGGTACGAATCACCCACGGCTCACCAAGCTTGCGCCGCAGCGAACTGATCGTCACCTTCACCGACTGTGTGAACGGATTAGCGTTCTCGTCCCAGGCCTCCTCGAGCAGCGTCTCGGCGCTCACCACCCGCCCGGGCTCGCGCATCAATGACTCAAGCACCGCAAACTCCTTGCGGCTGAGCCGGATATACCGGCCGTCACGGGTGACTTCGTGGCGGAACGGGTCGAGCGTGACCCCGGCCGCTTCATATCGGGTGGGTCGCGTCGTGAACTGACGCCGACCCAGCGCCCGCACGCGAGCCACCAGCTCCGCAAACTCAAACGGTTTCGCCAAATAGTCATCGGCACCCAGCTGGAAACCATCCACCTTCTCTTGGATGCGCCGCGCCGCGGTCACCATCAGAATCGTTGGACGATCCTCGCGCAGGTTGAGTTGCCGACACACCTCGTCGCCACTCACGCCGGGGATATCGCGATCAAGCAGCACGACCTCGTAGTCGTTCATCTCAATGGCTGCCAGCGCATCCCGACCATCAGCCACCGTGTCGGCGGGAATCGAGTGGAGCGCGAGCCCGTCCTGAATCGCTTCGGCGAGATACGGCTCGTCTTCAACGATGAGTACGCGCATGACTCCTCCTGAGAACCGCGGCGCCGCCCAGAAAGCGGCGAAAAGCAACGATGCGGCCGCTCGGACTATGACCAGTGGTCGCCAACCTCAGTCTGGCACGCGACAGGTAAGAGAAACGTAAGCATTTTCTTTTACGCTGCCGCAACCCGCACCCGCGTGAACTGGGACATGTCCTGATCGGCGCCGCCGCAAAGGTGACGCCGGATACATCTCTAAGAAAGTGAATTGTAACCCTCCATGTTCCGTACACGCACCTCACGTACTGCCACAGCAGCACTCCTCGTTGGAGCTGGCGCAATGCTGGCGCTGACCGGATGCTCGGCGAACGATCAGCCCGAACTGCAGCAGAACCACGCTGCCAGCGCCGAACAGTGGCAGCACGACTTCGAGCGCTGCCTCAAAGAAGAGAGCGTCGAGAACGCCGGCATCCCCGTCAACCCCGACGGCTCGCCCATCGAGGGTGACGAAGGTGAAGCTGACCTCGAAGCCGCACTGCAGACCTGTTCCGACAAGGTGGGCCCGGCTCCCGAGGCTGCTAACCCGCTAACCGACGAACAGCTCAACGAACAGCTGCTCACCTACGCGAAGTGCATGCGTGAAGCCGGCTACGACGTGCCCGACCCCAAGCCGAACGGTGAGGGCATCACCGTGCAGCAGAACGGTGGCCCAGAAGCCGACCCTGCAGACGTGCAGCGCTGCACCGAAGAAGCTGGCCTCGAGATCCAGGGAGAGCAGCAGTAGTTGATGCGCAAGAAGCGAATCGCAGTCATTTCGGCCGCAGGGGTGCTCGCCATCGCTGCTGGCGCCACCGGATTCTCGCTCATGGACGGTACGAGCGCCGAAGAGACCACCAAGGCGGTGTCATCATCGGTTGAAACCGCGACCGTGACCAAGACCGACCTGGTTGAGCGCGTCGAAGCGAAGGGCACACTCAACCACGGCAAGCCGGCAACCTATGGCACGCAGCTCACCGGAACGCTCACCTCGGTGGCCGCTCCCGGAACCACACTCACCATCGGCACCGAGATGATGCGCGTCAACGAACGTCCCGTGTTCGCGATGCGGGGTGAAGTGCCGGCCTGGCGCAATTTTGAGGAGGGGATGTCGAACGGTCAAGATGTGATGCAGCTCGAACAGAACCTCAAGGCGCTCGGCTATTTCGAAGACGAGCCCGACAAGCACTTCGGCCGGGGAACCGCATCCGCGATCGCCCGGTGGAAGAAGGACCACGGCTTTGAATGGAGCACCACGCTCGAACTCGGACGCGTCGTATTCATTCCGAGCGATGTGCAGGTGAGCTCGCAGAAGGCAAGGGCAGGGGATGCGGCGAGCACCTCGGTGCTTGACGTCACCGGCACTTCGAAGGTCGTCACCGCCGAGGTGCCGCCGAGTATGCGCAGCCTGTTGCCGGTGGGTGCGAAGGCAGACATCGAACTGCCCGACGGGAAGACCACCGAGGGCGTTGTTGAAGCAGTCGACCCGTCCGTAGAGAAGGAGGACGAATCGGGACAGAAATCGGTCAAGGTGCCGGTGCGTCTGTCGCTCACCGATCCTGCCGCCGCTGAGGCGTATGCCGACGTGACCGTGAGCGTGGTCACCACTCGCACCACCGCCAAGGGTGTGCTGGCGGTGCCAGTGCGTGCCCTGCTCGCCGAGCCCGGCGGCAAGTACGCCGTGGAAGTCATCAAGAACGGCGAAGCCACCCGCGTGCCTGTTGAAATCGGTGCATTCGCCGATGACCTGGTGGAGATCAAGGGCGGCGACGTGCACGAGGGCGACGAAGTGGCGGTGGGCGAATGACCCCCGACCTGCCACTGCTGACACTCAACAGCGTGTCGCGACAATACGGTTCGCCACCAACAACTGCTCTCGATGACGTCAGCTTCACCGTGAATTCGGGCGAAATGGTGGCCATTACCGGACCGAGTGGCTCGGGAAAGTCGACGCTGCTCAACCTCGTAGGCACGCTCGACCGGGCAAGTGACGGCGAGATCACCATCGCCGGCCACCGCGTCTCGGCAGCGAGCGACGCGAAGCTCTCGGCGCTGCGAGCACACCTCATCGGGTTCGTGTTCCAGCAGTACCACCTTGAGGATGCGCAGACCGCTGCCGACAACGTCGCCACGGGACTGCTCTACACCGGTATGCCGCTCAGGGAGCGGCGGGCACGCGCCCGCGAAGCGCTCGATCGCGTGGGCCTGGGAGATCGAGCCCATCACACGCCACGCCAGCTCTCGGGCGGGCAGCGGCAGCGCGTGGCGATCGCGCGAGCCGTTGTCGGCGACCCGCCGCTGCTGCTCGCCGACGAACCCACCGGTGCGCTCGACACTCGCTCGGGGGCGCAGGTGGTCGACATCCTGAAGGATCTCAACCGCACCGGCACCACGGTGCTGGTGATCACGCACGACCGTGAACTCGCAGCGGGATTCCCGCGACAGATCAGCATCCGTGACGGTGTGCTCGAATCTGACACCCAGCAATAGCGGAGGAGGGAAAGCATGACACTCGATCCAGAAGAATCACGCTCGCACCTTCGCCAAGAAGACCTGCTGCGTTTGGGCTGGCAGGGCCTGCGTGCGCACCCCGTGCGGGCCACGCTCTCGGCACTGGGAATTGCCATTGGCATCGCCGCGATGATTGCCGTGATCGGCATCTCGCTGTCGAGCCAGGCAAAGATTCAGGAGCGGCTCGCATCGCTCGGCACCAACCTGCTCACGGTGTCGGCCGGTAAATCATTCAGCGGCGACTCGGCCGAGCTGCCGGTCGACTCCGCCGAACGACTGCAACGCATCGAAGGAGTCGAACAGGTGGGCTGGGTGGGTGACCTGCCTGAGGTGGCGGCCTACCGCAGCAGCTATATCGATCCAGGTTCGACCAACGGCCTCAACGTGGCCGCAACCGACACCGGGCTGCTGTCGGCAACTTCCAGTGAGCTGCACAGCGGCACCTGGTTCAACGACGCCAACAAGCAGTACCCCACAACCGTGCTGGGGACAACCGCGGCCAAACGACTGGGCGTCGTCTCGCCCGGCTCAATGGTGAATATTGGTGGCCAGAATCACACGGTGCTGGGCATCCTTAAGCCGTCAGCGCTCGCACCCGAACTCGACACTTCGGTGCTGGTAGGCGCGCCGCACGCCGCCGAGCGACTTGGTTTCACCGGTTCGCCCACCACGCTCTATGAGCGTTCGACTGACGCCTCAGTGGAGTCGGTGCGCGAACTCATCCCGGCCACAATCAACCCGAAATCGCCCAATGAGGTGAGCGTGAGCCGGCCGTCCGACTCGCTGGCCGCACAACACGCCATCGACACCGCCTTGACGGGCATGCTCGTCGGTGTGGGCTCGATCGCACTGCTCGTGGGTGGTATCGGCGTGGCGAACACCATGGTCATCACGGTGCTCGAGCGTCAGCGTGAAATCGGTCTGCGCCGTGCCCTGGGAGCCACGCGTGCGCATGTGCGCAAGCAGTTCTTGATGGAAGCCGTGATGCTCGCCACATACGGTGGTGCAGCCGGGCTCGTGCTGGGTGTGGGCTGTACCGTCGCCGTTTCACTGATCAACGGTTGGACGCCCACGGTGCCTCCGCTGATTGCCGCACTCGGTGTTGCGGTCACCATCCTGGTTGGCGCCATCGCAGGCATGCTGCCCGCCATGAAGGCGGCCAAGGTGTCGCCCACCGAGGCACTCGCGGCCTAGCGACAGGTGCTTCGCGCTCCAGCAGGCTCGCGGTGGTGAGCATCGCCGCGATCACAATCGCGAATGACTGGAACGCCATATCGCTGCCGGTTGCAGGCAGACCTCCCTGCGCGACGGCATCCTCACCATAGGCGTGAGTGCTCACATCGCCCCTTTCGGGGGGATGCTTTCCGGGCTCACGAGCGGCCTGATCGTTGCCTGAGGAAGGAGTTCAAGCCCCCCTCGGACACCGAAGGAAACCCCTTCTGATCAGCAGAGATGCGGATCGGGAGGGGTTTTCGCATGCGCCCTGGCAGCATGCCCAGCACCATGGCGGCTCATGCGTTCAGGGAAGGACCCACGTGCCCTGCAGCGCCTTGGCAAGAGCACGCAGACGGTTCGTCACGATGCGCTGACTGATCGCGGATGCGGACACTCCGTCCGCTTCAGCGAGAGCCGCTACGTCCTTCCCCTCCAGGAGGCCGAGGAGCGTCCTCTGCGCGCCCCCGCGCAGATCGCTGATGGAGATGTCCAGCCACTGCAGCAGCGACTCCAGCTCTGCGGCTTCTTCTCGGCCCGCGCGCGCTTCCCGGACACCGGTGCGCACGCCGTCGAATCCAGCGGCGTCCGACAGCGTCCGCACCGCTTCGATCGCCTCGCGGGCACCCCACCAGGCACTGCCGTCCTGGATGCCGGTCTCCTCATCGATGATGCGGACCTCTCCCCCACCAAGACCGAAGCGGACATCGGCTGATCCGAGCATGTGGAGGCGCAGCAGGTGCGCGGCGCGCAGTGCGGCGCCGAGCGTCGAATAGACTCCCTGGAACTCGTCCCCCACCGTGGGACGCAGCGGATCCAGCGCGTCGACCGCCTCGTTGACGGCGTGAGCCGCTGTGGTAGCTTGCTTCTGGCTCTCAGCTCGGGCTCCGTCGCGGGAGCGGACGATGTCCACGAGCACCGCCACACATGAAGCTTGAGCCTTCATTTTTGCCATAGTACGAGATTACCTTCATGGACGGTGAGATGTCAGCCCTCATCCACGCGCTGCTGATCGCCGCGTTCGGCGCGGCCACCCTCCTCGGCAACCTCATCGTCCGCCGGCTGCTCTCCCGCATCACCACCAGCACTCCCCCGTCGGCCCCACGGGATCTCCTGAGCCGCGAACGGGACCTGCCCGGCGGCCGCTGGATCGGCACCCTGGAGCGCCTCGGCATCTACGCCTGCATCGTCGCCGGCTTCCCCGTGGGCATCGGATTCGTCCTCGCCATCAAGGGCCTCGGCCGCTACCCCGAACTGCGAGCCCAGGACGAACCCGCGATCGGCGAACTGTTCATCATCGGCACCCTCGCCAGTGCCCTCTGGGCATGTGCGTGCGCCGGCGCCGCACTCGGGCTCAGCGCACTGCTGCGAACACTGCTGCTTCCATAGCCTCCGCCGGCGCCTGCTCCACCCCGAGCATCAGCTCCACCTGCCGCATCGCCTGCCTCGCCAGCATCGCCCGGCCGTCCATGGTGACGTCCGCCGGGACCAGACCGTCGAGGACCGTCGGCAGCGGGTGGTAGAGGACGTCGAGGAACGCCCCGGCGCGCTGAGGGGCCGACGGGGCAGCCTCCAGCACCGACGCCAATGCCCGCGCTCCCGGCTCCGCCAGCGCGCTGATCACTGCGTCCGCGCCGAGGAGACGCGGCGCATCCGCAAGCGTCCCGGTGCGCACGGTCAATCCGCGCGCGTCAGCGAACTCCACGAGCGGCACCAGCTTCTGCGCACTCCGCGCCAGCAGCGTGACGTCCTCCGCGCCGAGCTCGTGCATCGCCGCGAGGGCAGAAAGGGCGGTCGCGCCGGAGCCGAGGATCGCCGCGCTGGCCGGATCCCCAACACCGGCGTCGCGGAACGACTGGGCGATGCCGTGCACATCGGTGTTGAATGCGGCCCACCGCCGCTCAGCACCCGGCGACGTGGGCAACGAGATCAGCGTGTTGGCGATGCCCAGATCCTGGGAGGCGCGATCATGGGCGAGTGCTGCAAGGAACGCCGACCGCTTGTGCGGCATGGTCACCGAAATGCCGGTGAACGCCTGCAGGCCGGTGCTCAGCGCATGCTCGAACCCGTCGGCGGGCACCCTCACCTTCTCGTACCGCGCATCCTGCACACCGAGAGCCGCATAGGCGGCGGTGTGCAGAGCCGGGGAGAGCGAGTGATCGATCGGATCACCGATCACGCAGAAGCGCCGCGTCACTTGTTCTTGGCCCACTCCCGCCATTCCTTCACGTACTTCTCGTGCTCGGCATTGGTGGTGGCGAACTTCGTCTCACCCGTATCGGTGTTGACGGTCACCCAGTACAGCCAGTCGCCCTTCGGAGGATTCAGCACAGCGTCGATGGACCTGTCGCCAGGGTTGGAGATCGGTCCGATCGGCAGCCCCTTGTGCTTGTACGTGTTGTACGGGGAGTCGATCGCGCGCTCCTTCGGCGTGGTCGAGTAGCCCTTGCGCACATCGCCCACCGCGTAAGCGACCGTGGAGTCCACCTGCAGCGCCATCGGAGTGCCGCCGGCTTCGCCGACTCCCTTGAGGCGGTTGTCGATGGTGCGGGCCACCTTGCCGAAGTCCTCGTCGCTGCGCGCTTCGCGCTCCACGATGGAGGCGCGGGTGAGGACGTCGTGCTGCTTCTTGGCCGGGATGCCCTTCTCCTCCATCTTCGACTGCATGCGCCCGGCCATCTCCGTGAGGATCTCCTTCGCATCAGCGTCGTCGGAGAAGGTGTAAGTGCCGGGCCACAGGTAGCCTTCGGCGCTCTTCGCCTTGTTCTCAGGGATGCCGAGGGCGGTGTAGTCCTTCGCCGCCTTCTCGAACTCCGCCACGGGGATGCCGGTCTGCTTCGAGAGGGTCTTGAACACCACCTTGTTCGGCGAGCCTTCCGGAATGGTGACGCGCACCCCGGCGGCGCTCTGCGGATCCAGCAGCGCATCCAGCGCCGCCGAGGAGGACATCTGCTTCTTCAGCTTGTACTGGCCCGGGTGGATCGAAGCGGCCTTCGGTTCGTTGGCGAACAGGGTGACGAACGGGCCCGTGGACTTGATGACGTCCTTCTCAACCATCTTCTTGGCGATGTCGGTGCCGGTGTCGCCATCCTCCACCGTGATGACGGCTTCGCCGCTGCCGGAACCGGTGTAGTCGTCCGCTTCCTGTTCGATGCGGTGACCGGTCACCCACTTGTAGCCCTCGTAGGCGCCGAGGCCGAGGCCGGCGAGCACCAGCACCACCAGCAGCAGGGGGAGACAGCGCTGGATGCCGGATGGCTTGTCGTTGCCCCGACGAGCAGCGCGGCGGCCGCGGGGCCCGCCGTCGTTGCCGGGTTCGTCTGGGGATTCGAACAGGTCGTCGAAGCTGTCGTGGGCCACTGGGCGCCTCCTTGGGACAGGGTCAGTTCAGGGGGATGCCGGCCGCGCGACCGGTGGAGCGCTCCTGATCCAGAGCGGTCTGCAGAATCATCACTGCGGCCACCTGGTCCACTACGGAGCGGTGCTGCTTCGTCTTCCGGCCCGAGGAGCGCAGCGCCTGGTGCGCACTGACGGTGGTCAGTCGCTCGTCGATGAACCGGATGTCGACGCTCTCGGCTGTGTCGCCGAGGGCTGAGTGGAGCTCGTCGGCGAACCGGCGGGCCTTGTCAGCGGCAGCCCCCTCGCTGCCGTTGAGGGATCGCGGCAGGCCGATCATGACCCGTCGCGCCTCATCCCGGATGCAGAGCTCGGCGATCTTCGCCGCCGCCGTGGGACGCTGGAACGTCTCGACGGGGGTGGCGATGAGGCCGTCGAGGTCGCTGCGGGCGCAGCCGACCCGGACGTCGCCGACGTCGATTCCGATGCGGATGAATCGCTCGGAGGTCATGTCAGGCCCGGCTGCGCAGTGCCGACGCAATGGACTCCAGCGCGTGCGGAGCCTTGGCGGGCTCACCGCCGCCGCCCTGCGCCATGTCGGGTTTGCCGCCGCCGCGGCCGCCCATCGCCTGAGCGGCGTCCTTCAGGAGGGCGCCGGCGGAGATGCCGAGATCGCGGGCCGACGGGTTCGTCGCGACCACGAGCGCGACCTTGCCGTCGGATTCACCGGTGACGGCGATGACGGCGGGCGCCCCGTCGCCCAGACGGGCGCGCAGGTCGGTGACGAGCGTGCGGACATCGCCGCCGTTGACGCCGGTGCCGGCGTCATGGGTCAGCACGCGCACGCCGTTGATGTCCTGGGCGCTCTCCACCAGTCGCGCCGCTTCGGCCTGCAGCTGCTGGCCGCGGAGGGTCTGGAGGTTCTTCTCCATCTCCTTGATGCGCTGGGTGAGGGAGCGGACGCGCTCCGGGATGTCGGCCCGGTTCACCTTCAGGATCTCCGCGAGCTGCGAGACCATCGCGTGCTCCTTGGAGTGGTGCTGGTACGCGTTGAGGCCGACGAGGGCGTCAACGCGACGGACACCGGAGCCGATGGAGGCTTCGGACACCAGCTGAACGGTGCCGATGGAACCGGTGCCGGCCACGTGGGTGCCGCCGCACAGCTCGCGGGACCAGTCGCCGCCGATGGAGACGACGCGGACCACGTCCCCATACTTCTCACCGAACAGAGCCTGCGCGCCGAGGGCCTTCGCCTCATCGAGCGACATCTGCTGATCGGTGACGTCCATGTTCTGCTGCAGCTTCTCGTTGACCACGCCTTCGATCTGGGCGAGGGAGGACTGCGGAACCTGGCTGTTCCAGCGGAAGTCGAAGCGCATGCGGCCCGGGGAGTTCTCAGAGCCGGCCTGAGTGGCGGTGTCGCCGAGCTCTTCGCGCAGCGCCTCGTGCACCATGTGCGTTGCAGTGTGGGCCCGGGCGATGGCGCCGCGCCGGTCGGTGTCGATGGCGGCGACGCCGCTCTCCCCCGCGCGGACGCTGCCTTCCACGAGGCGGCCGCGGTGCACGGACAGTCCCTTCACGGGAGCCTGGACGTCGTCGATCTCCACGATGCCGCCGCCGGCGAGACTGATGGTGCCCTGGTCGGCGAGCTGGCCGCCGGCTTCGGCGTAGAACGGGGTGACGTCCAGAACGATCTCGACGTCCGCGGGGGCGTCGGCGGAGTCCACGAGATGACCGTCCTGGAGGACCGAGCCGACGGTGACGTCACTGGTGGCGTCGGTGTAGCCGACGAAGCGGGTGGTGCCCTTCTCACCGAGGATCTCGCGGAACACGGAGGTGTCGGTGTGGCCGCCCTTCTTCGCCTGGGCGTCGGCGCGGGCGCGTTCGCGCTGCTCCTGCATCGCGGTGCGGAAACCGGCCTCGTCCACCTTGAGACCGGCCTCTGCGGCCATCTCCATGGTGAGGTCGAACGGGAATCCGTACGTGTCGTGCAGGGTGAAGGCCTCGTCGCCGGGCAGCACGGTGGATCCGGACTTCTTCAGGTCGCCGGCGACCTGGTCGAAGATCTGGGTGCCGTGCACAAGGGTACGGCGGAAGGTGTCCTCTTCGGTGAAGAGGATCTCGCTGATGCGGGCGTCCTCGGTGATGAGTTCGGGGTAGCCGGCCGCCATGGCGTCGCGCGCCACGGGCAGCAGTTCGCGCAGGGCCGGCTTGTCGTAGCCGAGCAGTCGCATGGAGCGGACGGCGCGGCGGATGAGGCGGCGCATCACGTAGCCGCGCCCTTCGTTCCCGGGGCGGACGCCGTCGGAGGCGAGCATCATGGCGGAGCGGACATGGTCGGCGACCACGCGCATGCGCACGTCCGCCTCCTCATCCTCGCCGTAGGTGCGGCCGGACAGCTCCTCCGCCTTCTCGATCAGGGGGAACACCTGGTCGATCTCGTACATGTTGTTCTTGCCCTGCAGGATGTACGCGAGCCGCTCCACGCCGAGGCCGGTGTCGATGGCCTTCTGGTCGAGCTCGCGGATCAGGGGGTAGTCCTTGCCCTGTCCCTCACCGCGGAGGAACTGGTCGAACACGAGGTTCCAGATCTCGATGTAGCGGTCCTCGGAGCGCTCGTCGCCGGGCCATTCACTGACACGGCCGGTGGGGGCGTCGGGCCCGAATTCGGGGCCGCGGTCGTAGTGGAATTCGGCGCAGGGGCCGGCGGGGCCGGGCTGGCCGGTGTCCCAGAAGATCTCCTCCCGGGGCAGCAGCACGATGCGCTCCTCGGGGAAGCCGATGCCGTCCACGAGGGAGGTGCGGGCCTCGTCGTCCTCTTCCCAGATGGTGACCCAGATCCGGTCGGGTTCGAGACCGTAGCCGCCGTCGTCCTGGGAGGTGGTCAGCAGCTCCCAGGCCATGCGGATGGCGCCGTCCTTGAAGTAGTCGCCGAAGGAGAAGTTGCCCGCCATCTGGAAGAAGGTGCCGTGGCGGGTGGTCTTGCCGACGTTCTCGATGTCGTTGGTGCGGATGCACTTCTGGACGCTGGCAGCGGTGGAGTACGGCGGGGTCTCAGAACCGAGGATGTACGGGATGAAGGGCACCATGCCCGCGATCGTGAAGAGGATCGACGGGTCGGAGGACACGAGCGACGCGCTCGGCACGATCGTGTGGCCCTTCTTCTCGAAGAAGTCGAGCCAGCGGCGGTGCACCTCAGACGTCTGCATCTGTCGGTCCTTTCATGGGGCGTCAGCCCGGTGTGTCGGGGCGGCGGGAAGGATGGGGGCGGAATGCGAGAAGCGGCCCCGGCCCAGTGTACGTGCAGTGCCCGGGCGGGGCCGCTTCAGGTTGCCTATGCACCGTGACGGTGCCAGCACAGATTGATCAGCGAGCGTAGTACTCGACGACGAGAGCGACGTCGCAGGTCACGGGAACGTCAGCACGCTTGGGGCGCGAGACGAGCTTCGCCTTCAGCTCCTCGAGCTCCACCGACAGGTACGACGGCACCGAAGCGGCGACATCGCTGTTCCCGCCTTCGGCGGCAGCCTGGTAGGTCTCGTAGGTCTGAGCCTTGGGGGCGATCTGGATCGTCTGGCCCGGCTTCACGCGGAAGGACGGGCGGTCGACGAGCTGACCGTCCACGAGGACGTGGCGGTGGGTGACGGCCTGACGGGCCTGGAGGATGGTGCGGGCGAAGCCTGCACGCAGCACGAGAGCGTCCAGACGCATCTCGAGCAGCTCCACCATCGACTCACCGGTCAGACCGGGGAGCTTCTTGGCCTCGACATATGCGCGGTGCAGCTGCTTCTCACGAAGCTGGTACTGCGCGCGCAGACGCTGCTTCTCGGTCAGACGCACTGCGTAGTCCGAGTTGGAACGACGAGCACGACCGTGCTGGCCCGGCGGGTACGGGCGCTTCTCGAAGTACTTCACGGCCTTCGGGGTCAGAGCGAGCCCGAGAGCACGGGAAAGTCGCGCGGTACGACGCGCCTTGGTGACACTGGTCACAGAGTTACCTCAATTTCGATGCGATGAATCCATTAGGCAGCCGCGGATTCAAGAGTCGATCCTACGCGGCCCGCCCCCTGCCGTTCAACGGTTTCGGCGCGCCTCACGCCGGTTTCGCCTGTGCGTTCAGTCACCGTGGGGGCGGTGGCCGCGGGTGATCTGCCGCAGCACATGGAGGGAACGACCGACGGAGGCCTCCCTCCCCCGGTCCGTGGGCTCGTAGTAGTCCACGCCCACGAGGTCATCGGGCGCGTACTGCTGTGCGGCGACGCCCCGCGGCTCACTGTGGGCGTAGACGTAGTCCTCACCGTGGCCGAGGTCTTCGGCCCCTTTGTAGTGGGAGTCGCGCAGGTGCGCAGGGACGCCGCGCCCCTTGCCGGCGCGGACATCGGCGATCGCCTTGTTGATCGCAGCGTAGGAGGCGTTGGACTTCGGCGCGGTCGCAATGTGGACCACGGCCTGCGCGAGCGGGATGCGGCCCTCGGGCATGCCGATCATCTGCACCGCCTGCATGGCGGCGACAGCCACCTGCAGGGCACTGGGGTCCGCCATCCCCACCTCTTCACTGGCGGCGATGACCACGCGGCGGGCGATGAACCGGGGGTCCTCACCGGATTCGATCATGCGCGCCAGGTAGTGCAGGGAGGCGTCCACGTCGCTGCCGCGCATCGACTTGATGAACGCGGAGGCGACGTCGTAGTGCTGATCCCCGGTCTTGTCGTAGGACAGCATCGCCTGGTTGATCGCCTGGGACAGCACGTCGGGGGTGATGGTGCGGTCCGTGGAGCGCAGTGCGCTGGAGGCGGCGGCTTCGAGGGAGGTGAGGGCCTTGCGCGCGTCGCCGCCGGCGAGCCGCAGCAGCTGAGCGCGGGCCTCATCGCTGAGCTCGACCTCGCCGCCGAGGCCGCGCTCATCGCTCAGGGCGCGGTCGATCAGCTGGTCCACGTGTGCGGGTGTCAGCGAGCTGAGGGTGAGCACGATGGAGCGGCTGAGCAGCGGGGAGATGATCGAGAAGTACGGGTTCTCGGTGGTGGCGGCGATCAGGGTGACCCAGCGGTTCTCCACCGACGGCAGCAGCGCGTCCTGCTGGGATTTGGAGAAGCGGTGCACCTCGTCCACGAAGAGGACGGTTTCGCGCCCGGTGGTGCGCAGCCGACTGCGGGCGGCGTCGACGACGGTGCGGATGTCCTTGACCCCCGCGAGGACGGCTGAGACCTCCACGAATTCACGGTCGCCGGACTGGGCGACGGCGTAGGCGATGGTCGTCTTCCCCGTGCCGGGCGGCCCCCAGAGGATGAGGGAGGAGGGCGCGGTGCGCGAGTCGTCGTCGCTGAGCAGCCGGTGCAGGGGTGAGCCCTCGCTGAGCGCTTCCTCCTGCCCCACGATCTCGTCGATGCTGCGGGGACGCATGCGCGCGGCGAGCGGCGCCCGATGGTCGGTGTTGCGGTCCCCGAGGGTCTTCGGGGCGGGCGCGTCACCGGCCAGGGAGAACAGATCGTCGTCACTCACGGCGGCGCGCCACCTCAGCGGCGATGCGGCCCGGCCACGACGGGCCCTCGTAGATCATGGAGGTGAAGCCCTGCACGAGGTCGGCGCCGCGCTCGAGCCGTTCGATGACGTCCTCGGCGGTGCGGACGCCGCCGGCGGAGATCAGCGCCAGGCTGCGCTGGGCCCCGTCGGCCCCCACCCCCGTGCGGTTCGCGACCAGCAGGTCCAGCACCTCCAGGGAGCGGGTGCGGAGGATCGGGCCGGAGAGTCCGCCCGCACCGATCTGCTCGATGCGCGAGCGCGGTTCGGCGAGGGCATCGGGGCGCTCGATGGTGGTGTTCGTGGCGATGATGCCGTCGAGGCCGAGCTCCAGGGCGAGGCGGGCCACCGCGACGACGTCGTCGTCGTGGAGATCCGGGGCGATCTTGACGAACAGCGGAACCCGTCGGCCGTTGACAGCGGTGTTCTCCGTGTGCTCCCGGACGGAGGAGAGGATCGGCCGCAGTTCGTCCACGGCCTGCAGAGCGCGCAGGTTCGGAGTGTTCGGGGAGGAGACGTTGATCGTCAGATAGCTGGCGTAGGGGGACAGCAGGCGCGCGCTCATGGCGTAGTCAGCGGCGGCGTCCTCCAGTGCGGTGGTCTTGTTCTTGCCGATGTTGACGCCGATGACGGCGCGGCGGCCCGCGTCGGTGGAACGGATGCGGCGCAGACGGTCGGCGACGGCGACGGCGCCCTCATTGTTGAACCCCATCCGGTTGATGACGGCGCGGTCCTTCACGAGGCGGAACAGGCGCGGCGTGTCGTTGCCGTCCTGGGGGCGCGCGGTGACGGTGCCGATCTCCACATGGGTGAACCCGAGATCGAGCAGTGCGAGCGGGACCTGAGCGTTCTTGTCGAACCCGGCGGCGAGGCCGAACGCGCCGGGGAAGTCGATGCCGGCGACCGTGCGGCTCTTCTCGGCTCCGCGGGCGCTGAACAGGCGGCGCAGGACCGCGGGGCCGCCTGGGAGGCGGTGCGCGAGGCCGAGGGCGCTGATCGTCAGATGGTGGACCCGCTCGGGGTCGAAGCGGCTGAGGACCTGGGAGAAGACAAGGGGGTAGATGCTCACCCCTCAAGTCTACGCGGCGTGCTTGACTCCTCGCCGGCGCTGGTGCAGCAGGTAGATCCCGGCGATGATCGGCAGCACGAGCGGCACATAGCCGTAGCCGGATCCGAAGTGGGACCAGACCGAGGGGCGCGGGAACAGGGCGGGCACCGCAATGCTGAGCAGTCCGACGCCGATGACGCCCGCCAGTTCGATCCCGACCACCGTGAGGGCGGCGGTGATGGGCACGCGGGGGCGCGAGACGAGGACGGCGAGGACGATGTAGGTGACGGCGGCGAGCAGGGAGAGCACGAACGCGACAGGCGCCTGGTCGAATTCGGTGAGGATCTGCACGAGGGACCGGGCGGTCGCGGAGATCGCGAAGATGAAGTAGGCGAGCATGATGACCACGCGGAAGCCGCGGCCCTGCTCGGCACCTGTGCGATCCGTGTGCTCGGCATCGCGGCGGATCCCGGTGCGGCCGCTCATGCGAACCCTCCGGCCCAGATCTGCGGAAGGCGGGCGGCGAGCACCGTCATCGTCAGCGACGCGATCGCGATCGTGAGCGCCCCCCAGCGTGAGCGCTCCAGGAACCCGAGGTAGAGCCCGGCGATGGGAAGGGTGAGGCCGGTGAGGGCGTAGCCCCAGAAGGTGATGGCATCGGTGGGGCCGCCGACGGATGCCGCCTTCAGCAGGGCCCCCACCACGAGGGCGATCCACACCAGCAGCACGAGCAGCTGGGCGCCGAGGAGGATGAGGTCCGCGGCGAGGTCCTTGACCACGTAGAGAAGGCCGAGCGCTCCGACTCCGACGCCGATGATGTACGTCGCGATGATCAGTGCGCTCATCGTGTCCCTTCTGCTGCAAATCGGTACGGCCATGCGGCGGCGGTGGATTCTGCTCGCATGTTCTGCGGGCGGCGGCGTGCCGGCTGGCCTACGATGAGGATATGACAGATATGAAAATCACTGCCACTAAGGTTGAGTCCGTCACTGCCGAGGTTCTGGTCCTCCCCCTTCTCGCCGGCGAGAAGGATGCGGATGCGACCCCCGTCGGCCTCCCGAAGCTGAGCTCCGCGGTCAGCGCTGTCCGCGCTTCCGGCGCCAAGGGCGCCACCACCCGCCTGCCCGCCGTCAATGGTCTGAAGGCCCAGTCCGTGCTCCTCGTGGGCCTGGGCTCCTCCGATCTCGCCGATGTCACCGATGAGCACATCCGCGAGGCCTTCGGTTCCGCCGCCCGCGCCCTCACCGGCGTGAAGTCCGCCGCCATCGCATTCCCCGGCGGCTCCGACGATCAGGTCGTCGCCGCTGCTGAGGGCTTCGCCCTCGGCTCCTACAACTACATCGAGCACAAGACCGCTGAGTCCGCGAAGAAGTCGACCCCGGTCGAGTCGTTCGAAGTCGTCACCGTCTCGAAGCCGTCCACGGAGCTGTCCGCGCGTCTGGACCGCGCGATGACCGTCGCCGAGCACGTGCACGCGGTGCGCGATCTGGTGAACACCCCGCCGAATCTGCTGTTCCCGGAGGCGTTCGCGGACATCGCCGCGAAGGCCGCGAAGAAGGTCGGCGTCGGCGTGGAGATCCTGGATGAGAAGAAGCTCCTCGCCGGCGGCTATGGCGGCATCATGGGCGTGGGTCAGGGCTCCACCCGCAAGCCCCGTCTCGTGAAGCTGACCTACGTGCCGAAGAAGGCCACCCGTCACGTCTCGATCGTCGGCAAGGGCATCACGTTCGACACCGGCGGCATCTCTCTGAAGCCGGGCGCCAGCATGGACGAGATGACCTCGGACATGGCGGGTGCAGCCACCACGCTGCACACCGTTCTGACCGCGGCGAAGCTGGAGCTGCCGATCGCCGTGACCGGCTTCCTCGCCCTCGCCGAGAACATGCCGGGCGGCGGCGCTCAGCGCCCCGGCGACGTGGTCACCATGCGCAACGGCATGACCGTCGAGGTGCTGAACACGGACGCTGAGGGCCGCATGGTCATGGCCGACGCGCTCGTGGACGCCGCTGCTGAGAAGCCGGATCTGCTGATCGACGTCGCCACCCTGACCGGTGCGGCCGTGGTCGCCCTCGGCTCCCGCACCGCTGCCGTCATGGGCACCGAGGATGCGCGTGACGAACTGTGGGCCGCGTCCAAGCGCGCCGGCGAAGCGTTCTGGCCGCTGCCGTTCCCGGAGGAGCTGCGCGAGACCCTGAACGGCCGCGTCGCCGACCTCTCCAACATCGGTGAGCGCCCGGGCGGCACGCTGAGCGCCGGAGTGTTCCTGCAGGAGTTCACCGACGGTCTGCCGTGGGCGCACCTGGACATCGCCCCGACCGGCTTCACCCAGAAGCCGTACGGCTACACCACCCGCGGCGGCACCGGCCAGAGCCTGCGCACCATGCTCGCCGTGCTGGAGGACACCAGCCGCTGAGCAGCGCTGCACTCCACCAGGCGCAGCCGTGAGCTGACCTGACTGACCGGGAAGGCCGACGGGACCCTCGCACGAACGGGCCCGTCGGCCTTCTTCGTGCCCGCGGGCCTATGCTCTGCATGCCCACGGGCCCGTGCCGTCCATGATCCCGGCCACCCGCCGGGCCCTCAGTTCCCGCCGGGCGGCGAGCTGGAGGAATGTTGCGCCGCAGTGCAATAGCATGGGAGGCATCATCGCTGAGCGCGAGCGCGCTCGGCGTGAGCATCGCCGCCCGGCCATTTCCGGTCGGCGCCGAGCACGACCATCGAGTGAGCTAGGGAGCTTGAACGTGGCTGATAACTCCACTGACCAGAAGTTCGACATTGTGATTGTGGGAGGCGGCAGCGGCGGCTACTCCGCAGCTCTGCGCGCCGCTCAGCTGGGCAAGTCCGTTGCCCTCGTCGAGAAGGACAAGCTGGGCGGCACCTGCCTGCACCGCGGCTGTGTCCCCACCAAGACGCTTCTGCACGTGGCCGAGATGGCCGAGGCGCCCGCGGATGCCCGAGCCCTGGGCATCGACCTCACCCTCAACAACATCGACGTTGACAAGATGCTGTCCTTCAAGGACCGCACCATCAGCCGCCTGTACAAGGGTCTGCAGGGCCTGGTCGGCTCCGGCGACATCGAGTACGTCGAAGGCTTCGGCCGCCTCACCGGCAAGAACACCGTCGAGGTGACCGGCGAGAACGGCACCACCACCCTAACCGGCGAGAACATCGTCCTCGCCTCCGGCTCCTTCTCGAAGACCCTCCCGGGCCTCGAGCTCGGCGGCCGCATCATCGACTCCGAGATGGCGCTCCAGCTGCCCGAGGTTCCGAAGAACCCGATCATCCTCGGCGGCGGCGTCATCGGCGTCGAGTTCGCCTCCGTGTGGAAGTCCCTCGGCGCTGAGAGCGTCACGATCGTGGAGGGCCTGCCGAACCTGGTCGCCAACGAGGACGAGGCCCTCTCCAAGGGTCTGGAGCGCGCCTTCAAGCGCCGCAAGATCAAGTACTCACTCGGCATCTTCTTCGAGAAGGCCGAGCAGACCGAGGACGGCGTCAAGGTCACCCTCGCCGACGGCACCGAGTTCGAGGGCGACTACCTCCTCGTTGCAGTGGGCCGCGGCCCGAACACCAAGGACATGGGCTACGAGGAGCAGGGCATCGAGATGGATCGCGGCTTCGTGCTCGCGAACAAGGAGACCCTGGAGACCAACGTCAAGGGCATCTACGCCGTCGGCGACATCGTCCCGGGCCTGCAGCTCGCCCACCGCGGCTTCCAGCAGGGCATCTTCGTGGCCGAGCAGATCGCCGGCCTGAACCCGGAGCCGATCAACGAGGCGCACATCCCGCGCGTCACCTACTGCGAGCCGAACGTCGGTTCCGTCGGCCTCACCGAAAAGCAGGCGAAGGAGAAGTTCGGCGAGGACAAGGTCGAGAGCTACGAGTACAACCTCGGCGGCAACGGCAAGTCCCAGATCCTCGGCACGCAGGGCTTCGTGAAGCTCGTGCGCGAGAAGGACGGCCCGATCGTCGGCGTCCACATGCTCGGCGCCCGCATGTCCGAGCAGATCGGTGAGGCTCAGCTCATCGTGTCCTGGGAGGCCATGCCGGAGGATGTCGCCTCCCTCATCCACGCCCACCCGACCCAGAACGAGTCGCTCGGCGAGGCTGCGCTGGCACTGGCCGGCAAGCCGCTGCACTCCCACGCCTGATCCACCAGTCGACAGCAGAGGAACTGACAATGTCAGAAAAAGTACAGATGCCGGCTCTCGGTGAATCCGTCACTGAGGGCACCGTCACCCGCTGGCTGAAGGACGTCGGCGACACCGTCGAGGTCGACGAGCCGCTCCTCGAAGTCTCCACCGACAAGGTCGACACCGAGATCCCGTCACCGGTCGCCGGCGTGCTCGAAGAGATCCTCGTTGCTGAGGACGAGGACGCCGAGGTCGGCGCCGATCTCGCTGTCATCGGCAGCGGCGACGGTGCATCCTCCGACGCGGAGAAGTCCGAGGACGACTCCGCCGCGGATGAGGCCTCGCAGGAGCCCGCAGCCGACGACGCTGACGACAGCGCCGATGATGTGGACGACGACGCCGCGTCCGAGGACGATGCACCCGCAGAGTCCTCCGGCGGCTCCGGTGAGGGCGAAGAGGTCACCATGCCGGCCCTCGGCGAGTCCGTCACCGAAGGCACCGTCACCCGCTGGCTGAAGGACGTCGGCGATGAGGTCGAGGTCGACGAACCGCTCCTCGAGGTCTCCACCGACAAGGTCGACACCGAGATCCCCTCCCCCGTGGCGGGTGTTCTCCAGGAGATCCGCGTGAAGGAGGATGAAGAGGCCGAGATCGGCGCCGTCATCGCCGTCATCGGGTCCGGTGCCGCATCCGGTGGCTCCTCTGAGAAGCCCGCACCGGCGAAGCAGGAGGAGAAGTCCGCTGACGCCTCCGACAAGGGCGACGCCCAGAAGGCGGCCTCCGAGCCGGCTGCTGAGGAGAAGCCCGCGAAGGACGAGAAGCAGGAGCAGAAGGCTGAGGCCTCCGCCACTGCTGACTCGTCGCTCACCGGCTCCTCCAACGCGACGGCGTACGTCACCCCGATCGTTCGCAAGCTCGCCAAAGATTCCGGTGTTGACCTCTCCCAGGTCACCGGCACCGGCGTGGGTGGCCGCATCCGCAAGCAGGATGTGAAGGACGCCGCCGAGAAGCAGAAGCAGGCCGCTGAGGCGCCCTCGGCTCCGTCCGCAGGTCAGCAGCACGCTGCCCCCGCTGCTGCGAAGCCGTCCGCCCCGGTCGAGATGTCGCCGCTGCGCGGCACCGAGCAGAAGATGACGCGTCTGCGCAAGATCGTCGCTGAGCGCATGGTGGAGTCCCTGCACACGCAGGCGCAGCTCACCACCGCGGTCGAGGTTGACATGACCCGCATCGCCGCTCTGCGCAGCCAGGCGAAGGACCAGTTCGCTGCCCGCGAGGGTGCGAAGCTGACCTTCCTGCCGTTCATCATGCAGGCCGCTGTCGAAGCGCTGAAGACCTACCCGGTCATCAACGCCGAGATCCAGGACGGCATGATCAAGTACCACGGCAGCGAGAACATCGGCATGGCTGCGGACACCGAGCGCGGTCTCGTGGTCCCCGTCATCAAGAACGCCGGTGACCTCAACCTCGCCGGTCTCGCACGCCAGATCGGTGAGCTCGGCGGCAAGGCGAAGAACAACAAGCTCGGCCCGGACGACCTCCAGGGCGCGACCTTCACCATCACCAACACGGGATCCGGCGGCGCCCTCTGGGACACCCCGATCGTCCCGAACCCGCAGGTCGGCATCCTCGGCTGCGGCACGATCGTGAAGCGTCCCGCCGTGGTCAAGGACCAGGACGGCAACGACACCATCGCGATCCGTTCGATGATGTACCTGTTCCTCTCCTACGACCACCGCCTCGTGGACGGTGCGGACGCTGCACGCTTCCTCACCCACATGAAGGCGCGACTGGAAGAAGGCGCGTTCGGCAGCGAGCTCGGACTCTGATCCACGCCCGCTGACCCAGCAGTGCAACGGGGCGGTCCCTCACCCACCGGGTGAGCGGCCGCCCCTTTCCCTGTCCCTTGCTGGATTCAGCGTCTGCCGGTTGCGGAGCGAGCCGCGACAGTATCCCCGGCGGCCGCGCTGCTCTCCTGCTCATCGGCGCGGACGCTGACGATCCGCCACCCGTCGGGCTCCCGTGCCAGCTCCATCACGACGGTCCGCTCCGCCCCCGCCGGCACCTGCCGCTGACGGCCCTTCTCATCGGTCAGCGTCATCGGGCTGTCACTGATCCGCGCCCGGATCCGGCACCGCTGATCATCGCGCTCCAGAACCTGCACCTCGTGCACCGTGGTGACCCCGCCATCCACACGGAACACTGCGAACCGCTGCCGCAGGCGGGCATCGTCCACCGCGGCCGGTGATCCCTCGACCACGGCCGCGTTCTCCCCCGCTGCACCGATCACGTAGTCACGGCGGGCATCGGCCAGCGCACTGACGGCCTGCACCGGGTCACCGCTCATCTGCTGGGCCCCGCTGGGCGCCGTGTCAGCCCCGGGCCCGCTCCGCGAATCCGGCGACGTCGCTCCCGCCCCGTTGTCCGCCTGCAGCGGCACCGCCACGCCGGACCCTGCCTTTTCGGCACCGTCCGAGGCATCGTGGCGCCCCGCTCCCGCGGACAGATCAGCGCCCGTCTGCTGGAGCACACCGGCGATGGGAACGCCGCCGCCCGTCAGCACACCGCCCGCGACGACAGCGGCGAGCACCACGGTCGCGGCAGCCGATGAGAGGGCGATCCTCACTGCGGGACGGGCACGGCGCGGAGTCTGCACCAGGGTCGCCTTCGCCTGGCGGCGCATGATCGAGGCCGGCACCTCCCCGCCGCCCATCACCGACTCGATCCATCGCACATCCGCCCGGTGCGCCGCGAACGTCGCCTCCCGCAGGGATGAGAAGTCAGTGACGAGCGCGGACCCGTCGGACCGCAGCAGCAGGCCCGCACCCGGACGGTGCCCCAGGGCCAGCTCCCGCGCGTTCAGCGCTTCGCACAGCTGCTCGAGGTCCCGCCGGACCGCTGCCTCTGCCTCCGCGGCCCGGGGCGCACCCGCGGCGCGGCTCTGGGTCCGCCGTCCCCGGGAGCGGCGCAGCACCTCCCCCGTCTCCACCGCATAGTGGAGCACTCCGCCGCTCAGCAGCTCAGGCGCGGCACGGACCCCGTCGGCCTTCAGCGAGCGGATCAGTGCCCGCTCCCGACGCACCCGCAGCGCGGCCCGCAGAGTGCGGGCGCGCACCACGGTCACCTCCTGGCCGACGGCTGTGCGAGCGGCCCAGACCTCGCGTCCGTCATCGATCTCGGTCAGTGTGTGCGGGTCCAGGCCCGCGGCAGATAGACGTCCCATGAGCCCATCGCACACCCCAGACGGCCCCTGTGGCGCGAGGACCACTACATTGTGGATAACCGGGAGGCGGCGGCCCACCCGCGGTGGCGTAGGGTGGAGGGCGTGCTTGAGATCATTCGCGTCGGCTTCTCCGAGGATTCAGGACTGGACTCCACCCACGAGCAGTGGGGGCTGCCGCCCGGTCCCGTCGAATACCGAGCCGCGTGGGATCTGCAGCGCCGCATCCACGCCGAAGTCGTCGCCGGTGAGCGCCCCAACACGCTGCTGCTGCTGGAGCACCAGCCGGTGTACACCGCCGGCAAGCGCACCATCGACGAGGAGCGCCCCCAGGACGGAGCGCCCGTGGTGGATGTGGACCGCGGCGGCAAGATCACGTGGCACGGACCCGAGCAGCTCGTCGGCTACCCCATCGTGAAGCTGCCCCCGCCGATCGATGTGGTCGGATTCGTCCGCGGCATCGAAGAGGCGATCATGGCGGTGTGCGACCAGGTCGGTGTGAACACCGTGCCCATCGAGGGCCGTTCCGGTGTGTGGGTGCCCGACCCGCTCGGCATGGACCGCAAGGTGTGCGCCATCGGGCTGCGCGTGTCCAAGCGCGCCACCATGCACGGGTTCGCCCTGAACTGCGCGAACGACCTCTCCTGGTCCCACAACGTCATCCCCTGCGGGATCGACGACGCCGGGGTGACGAGCCTCAGCGTGGAGACCGGGTGCACCATCCGACCAGCTGACGTGATCCACGCGGTCGAGGAGCAGATGCGTCAGCTCGAAGCGAACAAGGGCCTGGACTGAGTTCCCTGCATCACCCCGTTCCGGGCAAACGCGGGGCCCCTCGATAGACTGGGCCGAACCCAATTCAAGGAGGCTGAGGCGTGACGGTCGCATCTGAAGGACGGAAGCTGCGTCGAGTGGAAGCTCGCAATGCGGAAACTCCGATCGAGCGCAAACCGAGCTGGATCAAGACCACCGCGAAGATGGGCCC
Organism: Helcobacillus sp. ACRRO; assembly: GCF_022347125.1. Classification (NCBI taxonomy): domain Bacteria; kingdom Bacillati; phylum Actinomycetota; class Actinomycetes; order Micrococcales; family Dermabacteraceae; genus Helcobacillus; species Helcobacillus sp. ACRRO. Next base: position 12,857 of record NZ_JAKRNG010000015.1, on the reverse strand, counting down.
CGAGTACGCTGCGATGAAGCAGCGGGTGCACGGCCAGGGTCTGCACACGGTCTGCGAAGAAGCGGGCTGCCCGAACATCTTCGAATGTTGGGAGGACCGCGAGGCGACCTTCCTCATCGGCGGTGACACCTGCACGCGCCGCTGCGACTTCTGCGACATCGCCACCGGCAAGCCGATGCCCGTGGACCCCGCGGAGCCGTTCAAGGTCGCGATGCAGGTCAAGGACATGGGCCTGCGCTACTCCACCATCACCGGTGTGGCGCGCGACGACCTCTCCGACGGCGCCGCCGGGCTGTTCGCCGAGACCTGCAAGCAGATCCACAAGCTCAACCCCGGCACGGGCGTTGAGCTGCTGATCGACGACATCAAGGGTGACGCCGGGGCACTGGAGAAGGTCTTCGAGGCCAAGCCCGAAGTGTTCGCCCACAACCTCGAGACCGTGCCGCGGATCTTCAAGCAGATCCGCCCCGCGTTCCGCTACGAGCGCAGCCTCGATGTGCTGCGGCAGGGCAAGGACGCCGGCATGATCACCAAGTCCAACCTGATCCTCGGCATGGGCGAGACCACCGAGGAGATCATCGAGTCGATGCAGGCGCTGCACGATGCCGGCACCGACATCCTCACCATCACCCAGTACCTGCGCCCCTCGAAGCTGCACCACCCGATCGACCGGTGGGTGAAGCCGATGGAGTTCGTGGACCTGTCGAAGAAGGCGTACGAGATCGGCTTCCTCGCCGTTATGGCCGGCCCGATGGTCCGCTCCTCGTACCGTGCGGGTCGTCTCTGGGCGGAGGCCATGAACAAGCTCGGCCGTCCGATCCCGGAGGAGCTGAAGCACCTGGACACCTCGACCCCTGCGACCCAGGAGGCCGAAGCCGTGGTGGAGCGCATGAAGGAGCGCGAGGAGCGGCACGCCGCCCTCGAGGCTCGCCGTGCTGCTCGCCGCGCAGCTGACGCCGCCTCCGGCCGCTGACCCCTCCCGAAGCGACCTGAGCGAAGAAGGACATGGCGAAGAAGAAGACCCGCGGCGGTTCGGCCGCCGCATCCCCATCCCCCGATACCGCGCCCGGCAAGAAGCCCGGCCGCATGAAGCAGATCTTCGAGGCGTACAAGCAGACGCAGCGGCAGGACCCGAGCACACTGCCGTGGATGCTCGGCGCCCTCATCGGCTGCATCGTGCTGTTCTCCCTCCTGCTGTGGCTGATCCTCGATGCACCGATCTACGGCGCGTTCATCGGCCTGGCGTTCGGTCTGATCGCGGCCCTGTTCATCCTGGGTCGTCGCGCTGAACGCGCCGCCTACGCGAAGATCGAGGGCCAGCAGGGCGCCGAGCTCGCCGCTATGCAGTCCATTCGCCGCGGTTGGAACGTGGAACGGGACCCGGCGGCGTTGGAGCCGCGCAGCCACACCATGCTGTTCCGCGCCTCCGGTCGTCCCGGCATCGCCCTGGTGGTGTCCGGATCGAACGGTCCGGCCCGCAAGCTGATGGGCAAGGAGGTCTCCCGCATGGAGCGGCTCTTCCCGAATGTTCCGGTGCACGGCATCCACGTGGGGCGCGGTGAGGACGAGATCCCGCTGCCGAAGCTGGCGACGTACATGCAGCGCATGAAGCCGACCCTGACGAAGCATGAGGCCGGTGAGGTCTCGCGCCGCCTGCAGGCGATGCCGAACCCGATCCGCCAGGCTGTGCCGAAGGGTGTGGATCCGATGCGTGCGCGCCCGAACCGTCGCGCGATGCGCGGCCGCTGATCGCATTGGTCGCGCCGCTGCGGCGGTGATGACGGTGACGGGCCCGTGGGGAGATGCTCCCTGCGGGCCCGTTCTCCGTTCTCAGAGTGCCGCGGGGTGAGGGGGGACGACGGAGTCTGCAGGCGGGGCGGACGGGATCAGGAGGTGGCGCGGATCACCAGCACGCCGGCGGCCATATCGTGACCGAGCTGACGGTCCCTGCCCTGAATGACCAGGGGGATCAGCAGCGCCATCAGCAGGGTGCGGATGAGGGCCCGCAGCACCATTGGCGAGCGGCCGCTGACGGGCATGAGGCGCAGGCCGCAGAAGAACTGTCCGATCGTGGCGCCGAACAGGGGCAGCATCAGCAGATTGATCGCGAGGAACACGGCGGTGGACCCCCAGTTGGTGGGGCCGAACGCGAGATAGGCGCCACCGGCGGAGACCAGGGCGTCGATGATCCAGGAGGTGAAGCGGATGCCGAGACGCGCTGGGGAGCCGGGACCATCGGCGGGCACGCCGTACCGGGAACCGGGGCGGTAGTCGGGGTCAGTCGGTGCGCCCTCCAGCCAGGTCCCCAGGTCTTTTCTCTCGATCACATCCGAAAGATACGCGGTGGTCAGATCCGATTCAACTCTCGGGTCGCCGTTTAGGATGGGAGGGACATGCACCCCTCACAGGTGCTGGCAGACCGCGCGACCACGTGCGAATTGGAGGAACAGAGTGTTCAGCAGCCCGGAAGAAGCCGTCCGTTACATCGAAGAGGAGGACGTCAAGTTCGTCGACGTCCGCTTCATCGACCTCCCCGGTGTGATGCAGCATTTCAATCTGCCCGCGAAGTCGTTCGACCTCGAAGCCATTGAGACCGGGCAGCTGTTCGACGGCTCATCCATCCGCGGCTTCCAGGCGATCCACGAGTCCGATATGAAGCTGATCCCGGACCTCGAGACCGCCTACATCGACCCGTTCCGCGATCAGAAGACTCTGATCATCAACTTCTCCATCGTTGACCCGTTCACCGATGAGCCGTACTCCCGTGACCCCCGGACGGTTGCGGCGAAGGCCGAGGAGTACCTGAAGTCCACCGGCATCGCCGACACCGCGTTCTTCGCCGCCGAAGCCGAGTTCTACATCTTCGACGACATCCGGTACAAGACCGGCATCAACAGCTCCTTCTACGAGATCGACTCGGATGAAGCCGCCTGGAACTCCGACCGCATCGAAGAGGGCGGCAACCAGGGCTACAAGACTCGCGTCAACGGCGGCTACTTCCCAGTCCCGCCCGTGGATCAGCTCGCTGACCTCCGCGACGAGATCTGCCGTGTCCTGGACGAAACCGGCCTGGAAGTGGAGCGCGCCCACCACGAGGTCGGCACCGCCGGCCAGCAGGAGATCAACTACCGCTTCTCCACGCTGCAGCAGGCCGCTGACGACGTCATGAAGTTCAAGTACGTGGTCCGCAACGTCGCCTGGGAAGCCGGCCGCACCGTCACCTTCATGCCGAAGCCGCTGTACGGTGACGCCGGGTCCGGTATGCACTGCCACCAGTCCCTGTGGAAGGACGGCGAACCGCTGTTCTACGACGAGCGCGGCTACGGCGGCCTGTCCGATATTGCGCGCTGGTACATCGGCGGTCTCATCGAGCACGCGCAGGCCCTGACCGCGTTCACCAACCCGACCGTGAACTCGTTCAAGCGCCTCGTGCCCGGCTTTGAAGCACCGGTCAACATGGTGTACTCCGCCCGCAACCGATCCGCTGCTATCCGCATCCCAGTCACCGGTTCGTCCCCGAAGGCGAAGCGCCTGGAGTTCCGCGCCCCGGACCCGTCGGCCAACCCGTACCTGGCGTTCGCAGCGCAGCTGATGGCCGGCATCGACGGCATCCGCAACCGCATTGAGCCGCCGGAGCCGATCGACAAGGACCTGTACGAGCTGCCGCCGGAGGAGCACGAGGCGATCGCGAAGCTGCCCGAGTCCCTCAGCGGCGCCCTGGACGCCCTGGAGAAGGACCACGACTTCCTCACCGAGGGTGATGTGTTCCCCGCAGACCTCATCGAAACGTGGATCGCGTACAAGCGGGAGAACGAGATCGAGCCGTTCCGCCTGATCCCCCACCCGCTGGAGTTCGAGCTCTACTACGACCTCTGATCCCATCGCCGCACTGATCAGCTGATCAGCGGCCGACGGATGCTGCGCGGTAGCGTTGTGCCATGTCCCACCTGCATGAGCTCAGCGCTGCCGCGCTCCTTTCTGCCCTGAAGAACCGGGAGGTCAGCGCCGTCGACGCAGCTCGCCACTTCCTTCAGCGCTGCGAGGGCCACCAGACGAACGCGATCGTCTCGCTCGAACCCGAAAGGGCCCTGGAGCGAGCTGCCCAGGTGGATGCCGGCAATCTCACCGGGCCACTCGCCGGGCTCCCCACCGCGGACAAGGACCTGCATCAGCGCCGAGGGTGGGTCGCCACGTTCGGCACCCGCCGCTTCCGCGGCCTGCGCGCGGAACGGACCGACGCGCTCACCACGCAGCTCGACTCCACCGGTGCCCTCTCGCTCGGCGCCACCGCCAGCCCTGAGTTCGGCTTCACGAACTACACCCGCTCGCTTCTGCACGGCGCCACGACCGTTCCCGGCCGGCCGGACCTCAACGCGGGCGGCTCCTCCGGAGGCGCGGCCGCCGCGGTCGCCTCCCGCATCCTGCCCGTCGCGCCCGGCTCAGACGCCGGTGGGTCCGTGCGCATTCCCGCCGCGGCCTGCGGCATCATCGGCCTGAAGCCGTCGCGCGGCCGCATCGCCGCGATGGGTGGACAGGACGCCCTGGGCGGTCTCCCGACAGCGGGCGTCCTCGCCCGATCCGCTGAGGACGCGGGGATCCTCCTGGATGCCCTCATCACCCGCGGGGCCGACGGCGCACCCACCTCCGGTGCCGCCACCGCTCCCCCACCGCCGCAGCGTCGATCCTTCGCCGACATCCGCGACCTCGCGCCGGGCCTGCGGGTCGGGGTGATCGCGGGCCCCACCCTGTGGGACGAGGTGGTCGACTGTCCCACCAGTGCCGAAGCGGCGCAGGCGCAGGACGCCGCCATCGCGGCGCTCACCGGTCTCGGTGCTGAGGTGGAGGAGGTGCGTCTGCCGTCGTTGCCGGGGTACGCGCAGGCGTTCATGACGCTGTGGATGGCGAACGCGGCGCAGCTGCGCTCCCTGCCCTCCCCCATGGAGGAGCCGCCGCCGTTCGAAGCGCTGACCCGCTGGCTGATCGAGCAGGGCCGCAGCCTCGACCCCGGTGACGTCGCGGCATCCGTCGGCCGCTTCGCTGAGGTGGAGCGCGCCCTGATCCGCACGTTCGCGCCCTATGATCTCGTCCTCTCCCCCACCACCGCGCTGCCGCCCCGCCCGAACGACTGGCCCGGTGACCTCGAGACCGGGGACGGGCTCGCGAATTTCCACGCCCAGTGCCAGTACAGTCCCCACACCTCCATGATCAACGTGGCGGGGCTGCCTGCTGTGTCCGTGCCGACCGTGCGGGTCGGCGACGGCGTCTCGATGAGCGTCCAGCTGATCGGGCGGCCCGGCCGGGAGGACCTGTGCCTGGATGCGGCGCAGGCACTGTCCGCGGCAACGGGGAACATCGCGCTGAGCGCCGGGGACGGCTCATGAGCGCAGCGATGACGGTGCCGCGATCAGAATCGCGGCTCGCGGCAGGGGTGCGCTGGTTCGTGCATCTGCTGCTGTACGGACTGTCGGGAATCGTGGGACTGCTGCTGCTCGCACGATCCGAACCCGGGGCAGGCCCCGCGGTCGCCGTGCTCGTCCTGCTGGTGAGCGTCTACTCCCTCGGTGCGCGGTTCTCAGTGGAGCGCCCTCAGGATCCGGCGCCCAGCGCCTCCCCGCAGTCCCTGACCGGCGTGCACCCGCGCCGCTCTCTTCTCGCCCTGCTGCTGACGCTCGCACTGTGGTTGGTGCTGTGCGTGCTCACCCCCCAGGGCGTCTGGATCGCATTCGCCCTCTTCTTCGCCGTCCTCATGCTCCCCTCCCGCATCCTGGGCATCACACTGCTGTTCCTGGTTGCGCTGGTCGCGGGGTTCGCGCCCGCGCTCCACACGACGGAAACGGCTGTTCTGGGCCCCGGCCAGGTGCTCGGCCCGTTCATCGGCGCCCTCGTGGCCCTCGGCATCATGAGCACACTGCGGACCCTGCAGAAGGAGATAGCGGTCCGTGAACTCATCACCCGTGAACTGCGCACCACCCGCGCGCAGCTCGCCCGCACCGAACGCGACGCCGGCATCGCCCAGGAACGCGAACGCATCGCCCGCGACCTCCACGACACAGTCGCCCAGTCCACCATCTCCATCAGCATGCTCCTGGAGTCCGCGCAGCGCGCCGCCGCCGACTCCGACACCGCGCGCCTGGGCGAACTGCTCGAATCAGCGCTGGACATGACACGGCAGACCACCCGGCAGACCCGCCAGTTCGTCGACGCCGGCGCTCCCTCTGCTGCGCCGGTCGACGAGGACCCGGCCGCCGTGCTCTGCCTCGAACTGCAGCAGCTGGTGGACCAGCATCAGCTGACGACCAGCGCCCGGATCGTTTTGCGCTGCGACCTCTCCGCCAGCGACAGTGCCCCGGGAATCAGCGCCGAGCCGGACGCCCGCCCGGCCATACGGCAGAGCGCCGCGCAGACCCTTGTCCGCGTTGCCGCCTCCCTGCTGGCGAACGCTGTCCAGCACGCCCGGGCCGACACGATCGTGGTGACAGTCGGGCAGCATGAGGGCGAGCTCATGCTGGACGTCGTGGATGACGGCGCCGGCATCCCCACCGGCCGGGATGAGGGCTTCGGTCTGCGCACCGTCCGCGCCCGCGTGAAGTCCGCCGGCGGCACCGCCACCGTGGAGACGGCGCCCGGGCACGGAACCGCCGTATCCGTGACCGTCCCCGCGTGACCGCCCCACGATCCGCCCCAGGGCGGCGTGGAACACTGAGAGCCGCACTGAACCCAGGAGGCCCCCGATGACTCGCATCATGCTCGCCGACGACCACGCCATCGTGCGCCAGGGGCTGCGCACCGTGCTGGAGGCCGACGGGGGCGACCTCGACGTGATCGGTGCCGAAGCCGCCACCGCGGAGGACGCGCTTCGACTCGCGTCCCTGCACCGGCCGGACGTTGTGCTGCTGGACCTCCAGTTCGTGTCCGGCGCCGCCCGCGGCACCGACGTCATCGCTGACATCGTGGCCCTGGACAGCGCCCCCGTGGTGATCGTGCTGACCACCTACGACAACGACCAGGACGTCCTCGCGTCCATCGACGCCGGCGCCACCAGCTACCTGCTGAAGGACACGCCGGGGCCGGAGATCGCCGCGGCGATCCGCCGCGCCGTCAGTGGGGAGTCGGTGCTGGACCGCAGGATCCGTCGGCGCCTCGACAGTGAGGCCGCGCTGTCGCAGCGGGAGCGGGAAGTGCTCGACCTCGTGGCCCGCGGCGCCACCAACGCCGCGATCTCCCGCGAACTGTTCCTCTCGCAGGCGACGGTCAAAACGCACCTCGTGCACATCTTCGACAAGCTGCAGGTGCGTTCGCGCACCGAAGCGGTGGCCCGGGCGCGTGAGCTCGGTGTGCTGCGCTCTGACGCGTGACAGCCGGCGCCCGCGAGGGCTCCTCGTCGGTCGTGCCGGACGGGCCCGCAGCGCGGGGCATGCGAGCCTCTCGAGACGTCAGAGCTTCGCGTTCAGCAGACTGAAGAGCAGCTCCTTCGGGTTCTGTGCGGCGTCAAGGGCGCAGTCGTCCGGAAGGAAGTCCCAGGAGCGGCGCAGCGACTGGAACACTTCCCATTCCGCGTCACCGGTGCGCAGCGGCACCACCTGGTAGCCGCCCGCCTCCGGCAGGTGGATCACGAACGCACCGGTGAGCTCCGGCATGTCCCGAATGGTGCCGTCGTTGTCCAGCAGGTTCTCCGCGCGCACCACCGCCACCCCCTGGAGGGCGTAGTCGCCGCGCACCCGTTTGGATGTCTTGATGTCCGCTGAGAGCACCGAACCACCGATCTTCACGATCGCGTCGGTCGTGCCGGCGTAGCCGACGGTGCGGTTCAGCACGGTCTGTTCGATCTCCACGAACTCCGGTTGGAACTCCTCGAGGAAGCGGCCGAACCCGTCGAGGCGGACATCGGCGCGGTCCAGCAGCGCGCCCAGATTGCGCTCCAGAACCAGCACCCCGTTCCCGCGCAGCTGCGTGGCGAGGTCCGACATGTCGGTGCGGCTCGGCCGCTCACCGGAGCGCTCCCACATCTCGCAGAGCGCATGCACATAGGTGCCGAAGTCGGCGGCGGTCTGCGTGTACTCCTCCGCGGCCGCCGCGATCTTCTTCTGCGTGCCCCATCTGTCGCGGGAGACGCGGCGGATCTCCTCCATGGCGCGGCCCGGGTTGCGGTCGAGGTAGGCGAACATGTCGAGGGCGCGCTGGCCGGCCATACGCGCGTACCAGGACTGCAGACTGTCCTTGGAGCGCATCCCGGCAACGGTCGTGATCGAGGGGTAGACGAGCTTCCCGCCGGGCTCCACTCGGTACATGCGGCCACGGGGCGTGCTGCCGCTCAGCTCAGGTGTAGTCATTGCCCATCAATGCTACTCGCCGAACAGCTCCCTCTCGGTGACCGACCTGGCGCGGCGGGTGAGTTTCAGGTAACGATCCATCATCTCGCGCGCGGACTCCTCCGACCCGGTGATGAGGCCCGCCAGTGCCGCGAGCTCGTGCGCGTCGCCCGGCAGCACGTCGGTTTCGCGGCCCTTCCAGAGGAACAGGGCGCGCCGCAGCTGCCACGCCATCCGCCAGGCCTGGCTGAGGGTGTCGGCGTCGGTGCGCGGCAGGGTCCCGTCGGCCGCCAGCACCTCCAGGGCGGTCAGGGTGGAGGTGGTGCGCAGCTGCTCGTTCTCGTGCGCGTACTCGGTCTGCAGCTTCTGCACCACCCACTCCACGTCGGTCATCGCACCCGGCCCCAGCTTCAGGTGATGGGTGGCGCGGGCGGCCCGCGGGAGGCGTTCGGATTCGATGCGCGCCTTCATCCGCGCCAGCTCCCGCGCGGCCGACGGGGTCAGCCCCTCCGACGGGTACCGCACCTCGTCCAGGACCTGCACCACCTGCGCCTTCGTCTCCTCCGGTCCCACGAGCGGTGCGGCCCGCAGCAGCGCCTGCTTCTCCCACCGCTCCGCGTGCTGACGGTAGTAGTCGCTGAAGGACGCGAGTGTGCGCACCAGGGCGCCGGAGCGGCCTTCGGGGCGGAGGTCGGCGTTGACCTTCATGTCGATGCCGCTGGAGGGGGCGTTGAGGATCTTCTGCAGATGCGTCACCACGGTGGTTCCGGCGGCCACGAGGTCCGAGTCGGTCAGGTCGTCCGGGCCTTCCACCACGAACTGGACGTCGGCGTCGGAGGAGTAGCCCATCTCGCCGGCACCGAACGACCCCATCGCGATGACGGTGAGGATGACCCGGGGCGCATCCGTCGCGCCCTCCTGCTTCGCCTGCAGGCGGGCGATGTGCAGCGCCGCCTGGAGGACCGCGGCCGCGAGATCGGTGAGCGCTTCCGCCACCCGGGACGGGTCGATGACGCGGGTGACATGGGCGAGGGCGATGCGGGTGATCTCGCGGGAGCGGACGTGCCGCAGAACGTCGATCAGCTCGGCGGCATCATCGGTGCGCTTCATCGTGGCGTCCAGTTCCGCCACGATCGACTCCCCGGAGCGGGGTTCGAGGTCGGCGTCACGACCGAGCCACCTCGCCGCCCCCGGCACCGACTCCAACTGGTTGCCCACGTACTTCGAACTGGCCAGCACACGGGTGAGGCGCTTCGCGGCGACACCGGAATCGCGCAGCATGCCCAGGAACCAGTGGGTGGAGCCGAGCTCATCGGACAGCCGGCGGAATGCCAGCAGCCCCAGGTCCGGGTCGATGCCGTCAGCCAGCCATTCCAGCAGGGACGGCAGCAGCTGTCGCTGGATCGCGGCCCTGCGGGACAGCCCCTTGGTGAGCGCCTCGATGTGCTGACCGGCGCGCTTGGCGTCGCGGTAGCCGATCGCGGCGAGCCGCGCCTGCGCCGACGCCGGCGTGAGCGCGACCTGGCCATCGGACAGGCTGGCGGCGGTCAGCAGCAGCGGTCGGTAGTAGATCTCCTCGTGCAGCTGCTTCACCCGGCGGCGGATCGCATCGAGGTTCTTCTCGAACACCTGCGGGTTCATGTCCATGGCGCGGGAGAGGCGCCGCACGTCCGCCGGTGAGGTCGGGACCACCTGGGAGCGGCGCAGGCGGTGCAGCTGGATGCGGTGCTCCAGTGCCCGCATCAGCCGGTACGCGCGGTCCAGCTCGGCCGCCTGGTCGCGCGCCACGTACCCACCGTCGGTCAGCTGCGCGAGAGCCGACAGGGTGTCGGGGGCGTGGATGGAGTCATCGGTGCGGCCGTGCACCATCTGCAGCAGCTGCACGGTGAACTCCACGTCCCGCAGACCGCCGGGGCCGAGCTTGAGGTTGCGGTTCACTTCGGACTTCGGGATCAGCTCCACTACGCGGCGCCGCATTGCGCGTGTGTCCTCCACGAAGCCGTCGCGGGTGGAGGCCTGCCACACCATGGGCTCCACCAGTTCCACGAACCGCTGCCCAAGCGCCGCATCCCCAGCGGCGGGGCGCGCCTTCAGCAGCGCCTGGAACTCCCACGAGGACGCCCACCGCGTGTAGTAGGCGGCGAACGAATCGATGGTGCGGACCAGCTCACCGTCCTTGCCCTCGGGCCGCAGGTTCGCATCCACCTGCCACAGGGCGCCCTCCTTTGTGCGGTCCGCGCACACGCGCGCGAGCTCCCGGGCGAGGGCCCCGCCGACGGCTGTGACGTCATCGGCGCTGACCTCATCATGCGCCGCGTCGGCGGCGTAGATGACGTCCACATCGGAGATGTAGTTGAGCTCCTGGGCCCCGGTCTTGCCCATGGCGATGACGGCCAGGCGCACCTTGTCGTGGTCGGTGACCTGGGCGCGCGCCTGGGCGAGGGCGGCGTCGAGGGAGGCGCCGGCCAGGGCACTGAGTCGCCGGGACACGTCGGGCTGGGCGTCAGCGGCGTCGGGAGCGGTGATGTCCGCCAGGGCGATGCGGCAGAGGATGTCGTGGTACTCGATGCGGATGCGGTCGCGTCCGTCCTGCCCGGTGCAGGAGGAGACCGGCATGTCAGCATCCGGGTCCGCGCCGATCGCCTCCAGAAGGCGGGCGCGGTAGGAGTCCATCGGCAGAACGTCCTCCTCCACCAGGGCGAGCCGTTCGGGGTGGCGGGTGAGGAAGTCGCCGAGCGCTGCGGACACCCCGAGCAACTGCACGAGGCGCTCCCCTGCCTCCGACCCCACCACTCGCTCGAACAGTGCGCGCTGCTCGCCGCGGTTCGCCGCTTCGCCGACCCGCAGCAGCGCGATCGTCGCCTCATCGGGGTCCGCGGTCGTGCCGATAGTGCGCACCAGGGACGGCGGCACCGCCGCCAGGTCCTCATCGGCGAGGAAACGAGCGGACCGCTCCGTGTGGACGAAGCCGAGACGGGCGAGCTCGGCGTGGTTGAACGGGCCGTTCTCCTGAATCGCTTGGATCGCTGAGGTGGGGAGCATCGCGGATCAGACGGCGTTGAAGGTCGAGGCGAGCTCAGAGTCCGTCACCTGGTTGCGGTACTTCGCCCATTCGTCGTGCTTGTTGCGGATGATGAACTCGAACACCTCCTCACCGAGGATCTCCGCCATCAGTTCGGAGTCCTCGAACGAGTCCAGCGCCCGGTACAGGTCCGAGGGCAGCGGCTCGATGCCCATGGCTCGGCGCTCCCGATCGGTCAGGTCCCACACGGTGTCCTCCGCGCCCTCCGGCAGGTCGTACTCGCCCTCGATGCCTGCGATGCCGGCGCCGAGCAGAACAGCGAACGCGAGGTACGGGTTCGCTGCGGAGTCGAGGCCCCGGAACTCCACGCGGGAGCTCGTGCCCTTGGTGGGCTTGTGGTACGGCACTCGCACCAGCGCAGACCGGTTGTTGTGGCCCCAGCAGATGAAGCTCGGCGCTTCCTGCTTGCCCCACAGACGCTTGTAGGAGTTCACGAACTGGTTGGTGATCACCGAATATTCGGGGGCGTGGCGCAGCAGGCCGGCGATGAAGTGCCGCGCCGTCTTCGACAGCCCGTACTCGGCTCCCGGTTCATGGAACACGTTCTTCCCGTTCTGGAACAGGGACAGGTGCGTGTGCATGCCGCTGCCGGGCTGGTCCACGATCGGCTTCGGCATGAACGTGGCGACCTGGCCCATGGAGTGCGCGACCTTCTTGGTCATGGCGCGCATGGTCAGGATGTTGTCGGCGGTGGCGAGGGCGTCGGCGTAGCGCAGGTCCACTTCGTTCTGGCCGGGCCCGCCTTCGTGGTGGGAGTACTCCACGTGGATGTTCATCGACTCCAGTTGGCTGATGAGCTCCCGCCGGTAGTTGTTCGCGGTGGGGCGCTGCACGTAGTCGAAGTAGCCGCCGTCATCGATGGGCTGCAGGGGCTCCCCGCGCCGCCAGGGCTTCTCGAACAGGTAGAACTCGATCTCCGGGTGGGTGAAGAAATCCAACCCCATCCTCTCGGCCCGTTCGAGGGCGCGCTTGAGGACGCCGCGGGGGTCGGAGGCGGCGGGCTCGCCGTCGGGAGTGAGGACATCGCTCATCATCACGCCGGTTGTGCCGGTGGAGTCGTACTCGGGGAGGATGCGGAACGTGCTCGGGTCGGGGGCGAGCAGCATGTCGGACTCGTAGGTGCGGGTGAGGCCCTCGATGGTGGAGCCGTCGATGCCCAGGCCCTCATCGAACGCGGTCTCCAGGTCCGTGGGCGAGATGACCACCGATTTCAGGGTTCCCACCACATCGGTGAACCACAGACGGATGTAGTCGACGTTCGCTTCTTCGACCTGACGCAGCACGGAGTCCTGTTGGCGTTCCATGCGGACATTGTGCCCCACGCAGCTCGGCCGGAACTGCAGATCACGGGCTGCGCTGCGGGTGGGGCCCGTCGGCCGACGGGTGCCGGATAGGGTGGGGGCGATCCGTTCCCATCAGCCCCTGGAGGGTCCATGACCGCGCCCGAGTCCCCCAGCCCCCGCTCG
>NZ_JAKRNG010000014.1:0-61575 GCF_022347125.1 Helcobacillus sp. ACRRO | reverse complement strand
GCCGCTGCAACGTCATCTACGCCATGCTCCGCGACGGCACCTACTACCAGCCACCGACAACCGCCCCTACCCCCGAGCCGACCGCTCTCGCGGCTTGACTCGAAACATAGGGACACCCCCCGGCCAGGGCCGACGCCTCTGACCAGAGAATTCGACGGATGGTCGTTATTCGCGCTGAATAGCGACCATCCGTCGAAATCTGTCCGGGGTTCCCGGACCGGCGCGCTGGGCGGGCCGGGCCAGATCGGAGTCAGTCGTCCTCGGAAAAGGTCTGCAGCAGCGCGTTCTCCACCAGCTCCGGCATCGCCGGGTGGATCCAGTACTGGTGACGTGCCATGTCCCGCGCCGTGATCCCCAGGCTCATCGCCTGGATGAACTGCTGGATCAGCGTGGGCGCCTGCGGGCCGATGATGTGCGCCCCCAGCACCTCCGTGGACGCCGCATCCACGATCAGCTTCAAGAAGTCGCCCTCGTTCTCCATCGCCCACCCGTAGGCGATGTCGCTGAACTTCTGCACCGCGACCCGGATCTCCCGCCCGGAGCGCTCCGACCAGTCACGGGCCTGCTGCTCCGTCATCCCGACCGTCGCGATCTGCGGGTGCGTGAACACCGCCGCCGGGACCGGCATCTCATCAGCGCGGCGAAGATCATCGGGGTGCAGGATGTTGTGCCGCATCGTGCGCTGCTGATGGTTCGCCACATGCTTCAGCTGCACCGGCGAGGATACGTCGCCGAACGACCACACGCCCTCCAGCACACGGCCCTGCGGATCCAGAACCCGTTGGAAGGCATCCACGGTGATCACGCCGTTCTCATCGACCCCGAGACCGCCCGCCCGGGCGTCCAGCAGGTCACTGTTCGGAACGCGGCCGGTGGCGACCAGAATGTCCCCCACCTGCAGCTGCGTGCTCTCACCGTCCTCGTCCAGGGTGAGGTGGACGGACCCGTCGGCCTCCCGCCGCGCCGCGGTGATCGACGTGTTCGTGTGCAGCGTGCAGCGCTCGCGGGACACCTCGGTGATGCGTTCGGCGATGTCGCAGTCATAGGAGCGCAGGACGAGGTCGGAGCGGGCGATCAGGTGTACCTCGACCCCGAAGGAGCGGAGGATGTGGGCGAACTCCAGCGCGATCACCCCGGTGCCGAGCACCGCGATCGACTCCGGCAGCTGCTCGATCCGCATGATGGTGTCCGAGGTGAGGGGGTCGAGGTCACGCAGACCGGGCACGTCCGGGATCATCGGGCGGGAGCCGGCACCGATGATGACGGTGTCCGCGGTGAAGGCGCGCTGCCCGCCGTCGTTGAGGTCCACAGTGACGGCCTTCGGACCGGTGAAGCGCGCGGTACCGCGCACCAGGGTGAGGTTCTCGTTGTCCTCATGGTCCGCGCGGTACTCCTGGCCGCCGCAGCTGATCGCGTCGATGCGGCCGAACACGCGGTCGCGCACCGCCGGGAAGTCCACCGCGGAGTCCGGCAGGTCCACCCCCAGCTTCGGTGCCTCCTCCGGGGCGGAGGCGACATCGGCAGTGTGGACGAACATCTTCGTGGGGATGCACCCCACGTTCAGGCAGGTGCCGCCGAACACGCGGCGGGGGCTGACGCCGCGGTCCACGAAGGCGATGGTGCGGTTCGCGAACTCGGGGCCGGGGAACGAATTGCCCGACCCGGAGCCGATGAGGAGGATGTCGACATGCTCTGCTGCGGAAGTCATGACAGCAATCCTAGGCGGCGCGGCGGGTAACCCGATCCGGGCGGCCGATAGCATGGGCGGGTGCTCACCCTGCTCGACACCCAGCCAGAATCCACCGGCCGCATCCGTCTGCTGAAGCGGCCGATCGAGCACGAGTTCACGATCCAGAAGTCCCGCTTCATCACCCTCATCGCCCCCGTCACGGCGGTGGAGGACGCCGATGAGCTGATCCGGGAGCGCCGGGCCGCCCACCCGAACGCCCGCCACACCTGCACAGCGCTCGCACTCGGCACTCCCCTGTCCCTGCAGCGGTCCAATGATGACGGCGAACCGGGCGGGACGGCGGGCCTGCCGATGGCGCAGGCGCTACGCGGCCGCGACATCACCGACGCCGTCGCGATCGTCACCCGCTACTTCGGCGGCGTGAAGCTCGGCGCCGGTGGCCTGACCCGTGCCTACGGGTCGTCCGTGACGGAGGCGCTGGATGCGGCGTCGGCGCAGGGGCTGATCCTGGAGAGGATCGTGCACGAGGTGACGTGCGCATCCGTCGGCTATGACATCGCCGGCCAGGTGGAGGCGCAGGTGCGGTCGTGGGCGGAGGGTCCATCGGCACCCGAGCAGACGGCGGTGCTGGAGGCGGACTACGGCGCGGACGGTTTGGAGATCATGATCGGGCATCTGCCGACTGCGCGGGAGGACGTGGCGCGGGCGATCGCGGAGATCAGTGCGGGCCGCGCCAGCGTCACCACCGCCGGGTGGGCGCACGTGGACATCCCCGCCGCCGACTGACCCCGCCCCCGGTCGGACTCAGCACCAGCGGCCGAACGGCCGCGCGGCTCAGCACCGGCGCGCCGATACCGCGGTGCGCCTCAGCGCCGGGTGACGGCGTCCACCACGGTCCGGGCCTTGATGAGGGTCTCCGTGAACTCCTCATCCGCCGTCGACAGGCGCGTGATCGCGCCGCCCACCCCGAACGCGACCCGGTCGCGCTCCGCGGTGATGGTGCGGATCACGATCGAGAAGGACGCGGACCCGTTCGTGGACAGCCAGCCGATCGCACCGGAGTAGACCCCGCGCGGGCCCTGCTCGAGCTCGTCGAGGATCTCCACGCTGCGCACCTTCGGAGCGCCGGTCATCGAGCCGCCGGGGAACGTCGCAGTCAGCACATCGAGGGCGTCGCAGTCGCCGCGAAGGGTGCCGCGCACGGTGGAGATCATCTGGTGGACGGTCGCGAAGGATTCGATGGCGAACAGAGACGGCACGTGGACGCTGCCGAAGTCGCTGACGCGGGCGAGGTCATTGCGGACGAGGTCCACGATCATGAGGTTCTCGGCCCGCTCCTTACGTGAGGCGAGCAGCGCCGAGCACAGCTGCTCGTCCTCCTCAGGGGTGCGGCCGCGGCGGGCGGTGCCCTTGATGGGACGGGATTCGATGACGCCGTCGGATCGGACTTCGATGAAGCGCTCCGGGGAGGCGCCGATGACGGAGAAGTCGCCGCACCGCAGCAGGGCGCCGAACGGCACTTCTGCGATGGTGCGCAGCCGTTCGTACACGGCGAGCGGGTCGAGGTCGGCCGGATCGCAGCCGAGGGCGTCGCGCGTGAACTCCGCTTCGTTGGTGAGGCACAGTTCGTAGCTGTCGCCCCGGTCGATGAGCTCCTGGCAGCGGCCGATGAGGGCGCGGTAGGCGTCGGCGTCGTGGCGCAGGGTGATGGCGGCTTCGACGTCGACGTCGGTCAGCGGCGCCCGGTCGGCGGCGGCCGCAGCAGAGCCGCCCACCGCGGCGGCCGCTGCGGGCTCAGCGGGGCCGGCGGCGAGGACGCTCTCGATCAGCCGACGGGAGCTGACGCGCCACGGCTCCCGCCGGGCTGCCGGGTCATCAGCGGCGGGGCCGGGGATGCGCTCGAGTTCGGCGAGCCAGATCGTCTGCTCCCGGTGGTCGATCACCACGGCGCGCTGCAGGAACAGCAGGTGCGCGTCCGGGGTGGACGCCGGTGCCTGATCGGGCAGGCCGAGCGTCTCCGCCTTCAGGCCGTACCCGAGGAAGCCCACGTAGCCGAGCTGGAATTCGGCGAGGGCGCGCGGCAGCTCCTCCTGTTCGTCGGTGCGGGGCGCCACGCGGATCTGGGCGAGCTGGTGGCGGGCCGAAGCCACGAGGGTGGTGCCGGTGCGGATGGTGTCGGATCCGTCGGCCCACCGCAGACGGGTCTCCCCGACGCGGGACCCGCCGGGTCCGCTCGCGTGCGCGCTGTGGGTGATGACGTGGGAGTCGGGGCCGTCGAGGGCGCCCATGACGGAGATCTCGGCGCGGGCGTCGTGGGAGTTGGAGTCGAGCCAGACGGCGGTGTCGTCGTCGGCGTAGAGGGCGCGGAAGAGGGCGTCGCCGTCGGCGGTGAGCGGGATGGGGCCCTCGAGCGCGAGCCGGTGGGTGGGGTGCGCTGTGGGGGTTCCGACGGGTGCGCGGCGCGGCGCGGGGCCGCCGGTCTGGGCGGCGCTGGTGCCGGAGCCGGGCACAAGGTCGATGCCGAGGAACGTGCCGATGATGAGGCGGCCCGCGTCGGAGCGGATCGACTCGGGGTGGAACTGCACGCCGATGAACGGGTGGGTGCGGTGGCGGATCGCCTGGATGACGCCGTCCTCGGAACGGGCGGTCACCTCAAGGGCTTCGGGCAGTTCGGTGATGGCGAGGGAGTGGTAGCGGACCACGGTGAACGGGGAGGGGACGTCCTCGAACATCGCATCGCCGGTGTGGGTGACGAGCGATTCGAGGCCGTGCATCGGTTCGGGGGCGCGGGAGACGCGGCCGCCCTCGACCACAGCCATCAGCTGCAGGCCCAGACAGATGCCGAGCACGGGGACGGAGCGGGCGGCGCAGGCCGCAAGGACCGCGGGGCAGATGCCGACATCGGCCGGGTTGTGGGGTGTGCCGGGACCGGGCCCGATGATGACGTGGGTGAACTGGTCGAGGAGGTCGGCGACCGCGTCGGGGCCGTAGTCATCGTTGGCGATCACGACCGGCTCCTCCCCCGTCACCGACGCCACCAGGTGCGCGATGTTGTGGGTGAAGGAGTCGATGTTGTCGACGATCAGAACGCGCGGCGCGCTGCCGATGCCCATCAGTGCCCGAACCTCCCGAGTTCTTCAGCGGCCCCTGGCGGGGCGTCAGTCGCGGTCGGTGAGCGCGCGCAGGTCCTGCGCGCCGGCCCACAGCCGCTGTTGGAAACTACCACGTGAGGGGGTTGCGCCCCGGCCAGCAGCGAGGCCGACGGGTGCGCCGTCCACGTGCGTGACCTCCCGGATCGTGTGCAGGGCGCTCAGCAGCCACACTGCGTCGGCGTCCCGGAGCTCGGCGGGGGTCAGCGGAGCGGTGGTGGTGCGCAGCCCGTCGGCCTCGGCGGCGGCGATCAGCGCTTCCTCCGTGGTGGAGGGCAGCCGGCCGACGGGTGCCGCACTGACCAGGGCGCCGTCGCGCCACGCGACGACGGTGCCGAACGCGGTTTCGCGGATGGTGCCGTCGGGGCCGAGGAGGAGGGCGTCATCGGCGCCGGCGCGCACTGCTGCCTTGCGCACCGCGGTCTGGAACGGGAAGTCGGGGCCTTTGATGTGGGGCCGGGTGCGCTGATCGGGCCCGGGGTGGGTGATGAGCCGGGCGGTGGCGCTGAGGCGGTCCGGGGTGATCGGCCGGGGGTCGATGCTGAGCATCCCGGGGGCGTCGCCGAGGAGGATCTGCGGGAACAGCAGCGGGCCCGCGTCCGCAGCGGCGGTGCGCAGCTCGGTGAGGGCGGTGGTGATGGCGGCCTGGTCGGCGCCGGCGGCCGCGAGGCGCCGACGGTGCCCGTCGGGGTTGATGAGGGCGCTGCCGCGCAGGAGGAAGGAGGTGCGGGCGCCGGGGACCCAGGCGGGGGCCGCGGTCCACGGGGTGGTCACGGTACTGGATCCGACTGGTCGGATGATATTTTCCTCGACTGGCGCATGAACGCAGTCTAAACGGCGGCGTGCGCGAGTGCGCCCATAGAATCCATGCACGCGATGCACATCGTCGTGCAGAGCCCCCGCACCAGCAGTGCGGTCTGAGTCGCCGACATAGGAGTCCCCGACGGCATGAAACTGTTCCAATCCCTTCTCTTCAGGATCCTGATTGCGATCGTCCTCGGCTTCGCCGTCGGCATGATCGCACCGGAGTGGCTGAGCCGCACCTTCCAGACCTTCTCCACCCTGTTCTCCGGGTTCCTGGGCTTCGCGATCCCGCTGATCATCATCGGCCTCATCGCCCCCGCGATCGCCGAGTTCGGTCGCGGCGCGGGCAAGTGGCTCGGCGTCACCGCCGGCATCGCCTACTGCTCCACCATCTGCGCGGGCCTGTACGCCATCTCCGCGGGCTACCTCACCTTCCCGTTCCTGCTGAACCGCGGCGGGGACCTGAAGGAGGTCGCCAACCCCGAGGATGCCGGGTTCAAGCCGTTCTTCGAGATCGTCATCGATCCGGCGTTCGGTGTCCTCACCGCCCTGCTGATCGCGTTCGTCCTGGGCCTCGGCATCGCCGTGCTGCGCTCGCAGGGCAAGAACACGCTGTTCAACGTGGCCGATGAGTTCCGCACCGTTGTCAACCTGCTGATCTCCTCGCTGATCATCCCGCTGCTGCCGGTGTACATCTTCACCGTCTTCGCGACCATGACCGCTGATGGCACCCTCGGCGAGATCATCCTCGACATGCTGACGATCGTGGTCCTCGCCTTCGTGCTGACGGCGCTGATGCTGATCTGCCAGTACACGGTCGCCGGCGTCATCACCCGCCGCAACCCCCTGACGTCCCTGGTCGGCATGCTGCCCGCCTACGCCACCGCCCTCGGCACCGCTTCCTCCGCGGCCACGATTCCGGTGACCACCCGCTGCGCGCAGAGCATCGGCGTGTCCAAGCCGGTGGCGAGCTTCGTGATCCCGCTGTGCGCCACCATCCATCTCGCGGGCTCCACCGTGAAGATCACCCTGTTCGCCCTGGCGATCATGTGGACCACCGGCGCGACCATCTCCGTGCCCGCCCTCATCGGCTTCGTGTTCCTGCTCGGCATCGCCATGATCGCCGCGCCGGGCGTGCCGGGCGGCGCCATTGTGACCGCTGCTGCGCTGCTGCAGTCCAACCTCGGCTTCAACGAGTCGCAGGTGGCGCTGATGGTCGCGATCTACATCGCCATCGACTCCTTCGGCACCGCCACCAACGTCACCGGTGACGGCGCCATCGCGATGATCGTGGACAAGCTGGCGCAGGGCCGCGACATCGTCACCGGCCGCACCGGTCGTGACGCCGAGGCGAACCTCGCCGCGGCCGACGGCCCCACCGCGGCCTGAGGCTCCTCGCCTTCGCGCATCTCCCCCAACCGGCGGATCCCTTCGGGTCCGCCGGTTGTCTATTCTCGTGGGCATGACCGTTCCCGCCCCTGTCGGCACTGATCCCGCCGGTGCAGGCCCCGTCGGCCCCTCCCCCGCCAGGCCGGTGCGGCGCCTCCCGGAGGACTGGCTGCGCCGCGACCTCCTGCTCACCGCGCTGCTGTGCGTGGTCAGCATCGAAATGACCTATCTGACGGCGTTCGCCATGCCAGGCCTGCTGCGGGTCGACACCGGCTGGGCCGTGCTGGTGGGTGTGGCGATCTGCCTGCCCGTGGTGACGGCCCGCCGCTTCCCCATCCCCACGGGCCTGGTGATGATGGCGATGTTCACCGGCTTCGGCATCGCCACCGGGTTCGAAACAGTCGGCACCAATATCGCCATGTTCCTGGCGATGCATGCGATCGGGGCGTGGGAGCCGAACCGTCGGCGAGCCACCATCGCCCGCACCGTCATCGTGGTCATCGCCTGCACATGGATCCTGGGCGAAGCGGTGCGCGGCTTCTACGACCCCACCACCGGTGAGCGGGGCGTCAACGCCTATTTCGCGATGCTGATGATCAACGTGACGGTGAACCTGTTCTACTTCACCGCCGCGTGGGTGTTCGGCAACCGCGCGTGGCAGCAGGCGCTGCAGCGGCAGGACCTCGAGGACGCAGCCGCCACCATCGAGGATCAGCGCACCGTCATCGCGCGCAACGCCGTGGAGCTGGAGCGGATCCGCATCGCCCGCGAACTGCACGACGTCATCACCCACCACGTCAGTGCCATGAGCATTCAGGCCGCGGCGGCGCGGCGCCTCCTGCACCGGGACGCGGACCGCGCCGAGCAGTCCCTGCTCTCCGTGGAGTCCTCCGCCCGTTCCGCGATCGAAGACCTGCGCACCATGGTCGGCACCCTGCGTGACCCGTCCACGAACGCGCCCTCCCCCACGCTCGCGCAGCTTCCGGAGATCGTGGAGGATGCTCGCCGCGCCGGCCAGAAGGTGGAGCTGCGCGTGCTGGACCCCCTCACCGATCTGCAGGAGACGGCGTCGACCGCGCTGCTGCGAATTG
The DNA here is from genome assembly GCF_022347125.1 of Helcobacillus sp. ACRRO. Lineage (NCBI taxonomy): Bacteria > Bacillati > Actinomycetota > Actinomycetes > Micrococcales > Dermabacteraceae > Helcobacillus > Helcobacillus sp. ACRRO. The sequence continues at coordinate 53,452 of NZ_JAKRNG010000014.1, read as the reverse complement.
CTCAGGAGTCCCTGACGAACGCCCGCAAGCACGCCGGGGCGGCCGCCCGCGTCACCGTCACCCTGCGCCGACGTTCCGACGGCGCCGCCGAACTGGACGTCTCCGATGACGGCTTCGCCCGCCGGGCCGCTCTGCCCGGCACCGGGACCGGCATCCAGGGGATGCGGGAGCGCGCCGAAGCAGTCGGCGGCACCCTGGAGGCCGGCGCGAAGGAGACGTGCGGGTTCCTGGTCCGCGCCGCTGTCCCCATCCGAGGAGGAACCCCATGATCCGCGTCCTGCTGGTCGACGACCAGGCGATGATCCGCACCGGCTTCGCCGCCATCCTCTCCACCGCCGACCTCGACGGCGAAGCGATCGAGGTCGTCGGGGAGGCAGCCGACGGGGCCCAAGCGGTCACCATGGTCCAGGAGCTCCTGCCCGATGTGGTGCTGATGGACGTGCAGATGCCGGTGATGGACGGCATCGAAGCGACCCGCCGCATCACCGCTGAGGACGGTGCACCCGCCGTGCTGGTGCTGACCACGTTCGACCGCGACGACTACCTGTTCTCCACCCTCGATGCGGGCGCCTCCGGGTTCCTGCTGAAGACCGCGGAAGCGGAGACGCTGATCAACGCGGTGCGGGTGCTCGCACGCGGCGATGCGCTGCTGGCGCCGGAGGTGACGCGCCGCGTCATCGCCCGCAACACCGGTGGCAGCGCTGACGGCTCCGGCGCTGAGTCGCCGAGCGCGCCGACGAGGTCTGCTGACGCTGCTGAACCGGCGCAGGCGCAGCACCCGTCGGCCGCTTCCCCGGACGCGGCCGCCGCCCTGGACAGGGCCCCCACCCCGGAGGCGCAGCGCGCCCTCAACCTCCTCACCGCTCGGGAGCGCGATGTGTTCGACCTCGTGGTGCAGGGCCTGTCCAACCGGCAGATCGCCGAGCGCCTGTTCCTCGGCGATGCGACGGTGAAGACGCACCTCTCGAACGCTCTGATGAAGCTGCAGATCCGCGACCGCATCCGTGCCGTCATCTGGGCGTACGAGAACCACGTGGTCGGCTGAGAAGATCTCCCCCGCATATCTCCCCCGGGTGGGGGATCTGCGGCGGACCACGGCTCCGTAGGTTGGAGCCATGATCACACTCACCGACATCAACAAGACCTACGGCACCCACCATGTGCTGCGCGACGTCTCGTTCTCGATCAAACCCGGGCTGATGACCGGGTTCGTGGGCGGCAACGGCGCCGGCAAGACCACCACCATGCGGATCATCCTCGGGGTCCTCTCCCACGACTCCGGTGAGGTCACCGTCAACGGCGAACGGATCGACGCCGACTTCCGCGCCCGCGTCGGTTACATGCCCGAAGAGCGCGGCCTGTACCCGAAGATGAAGGTGCTGGACCAGCTCGTCTTCCTCGGCCAGCTGCACGGCATGAGCGCCAGCTCCGCCCGCAGCAGCGCCACCGACCTGCTGGAGCGCCTCGGCCTCAGCGAGCGCGGCGGCGACACCCTCGAATCCCTGTCCCTCGGCAACCAGCAGCGCGCCCAGATCGCGGCGGCGCTGGTCCACCAGCCCACGGCCCTCATCCTCGACGAGCCGTTCTCCGGCCTCGACCCGATGGCAGTGGACACCACCCTGGAGGTGCTGCGCGATGTCGCCGCCTCCGGCGCACCGGTCCTGTTCTCCTCCCACCAGCTGGATGTGGTGGAGCGGCTGTGCGACGAGCTCATCATCATCGCCAGCGGACAGATCGCCGCAGCCGGCACCCGCGACGAGCTGCTGCGCGCCGGCGCTGAGCCCGATTGGGAGCTGCGCGCCGGCTCCGACACCGGCTGGGTGCGGGACATGCCGGTGACAGTCCGCGAGTTCGACGGCGGCTACGTCCGATTCGCCGCCCGCTCCCTGGAGGACGCCAACGCCGTCCTCGCCGAAGCGCAGGCCCGCGGCACCGTCCTCTCCTTCGGCCAGCGCACCCCCACCCTGCACGAGATCTTCACGGAGGCAATGCGATGAACACCCAGGCACCCCACACCGACCCCTCGACCAACTCGGGCAGCACTGCCGAATCCAGCCGCGTCACCCGCGGCGGCGCCGGCGCCGGCGCCTCCGCCCGCCCCACCTTCTGGCAGGCCGCCCTCACGATCGCTCGTCGCGAGATCATGGTGAAGCTGACCAGCCGCGCCTATGTCCTCTCCACGGTCGTCGCCCTCGCCCTGGTGCTGTTCGCGGGTCTCGCCCTGCCGCGCATGGGTGAGATCTTCTCCTCCGAGGACACGATCGCCGTCACCGCGGACACGAAGCCGCTGGTGGATCAGCTCGGCGACGGCTACACCGCCGAGGTCGTCGCCGACACCGACGCCGCCGAGGCCGCGGTCCGATCGGAGAAGGCCGACGCGGCTGTCGTCCCCTCGGACTCCTCCCCCACGAAGGTCGCCGTGATCGGGCTGCGGGACACCCCCGATGAGCTCACCGGGGTCCTCTCCCTGCGCCCGGAGGTCCAGCTGCTGGATCCCAATGCCCCGAACCCGCTGCTGGTCTACATGATCGCGCTCGGCTTCGGCCTGATCTTCATGATGATCGCGATGACCTACGGCCTGCAGATGGCGCAGTCCGTGGTCGAGGAGAAGCAGTCGCGGATCGTGGAGATCATCCTCGCGACCGTCACGGCCCGCGCCATCCTCGCCGGCAAGGTGATCGGCAATTCAGCGCTCGCATTCGGCCAGGTGGGCCTGCTGGCGCTGGCGAGCCTGCTGACCGTGCAGATCAACGGCGGTGTGCTCAACCTCGACGGCCTCGGAATGCCGATCCTGCTGTTCGTGGGACTGTTCGTGTTGGCGTTCCCGATGATAGCCTCCCTGTACGGCGCTGCGGCGTCCCTGACCTCCCGCCAGGAGGACATGAACCAGGTGGCTGCTCCGCTGATGTACCTGGTGATGTTCCCGTACATCGCGGTCCTGATCTTCCATGACAACCCTGCCCTGATGACTGTGCTCGGCCTGTTCCCGTTCTCCTCTCCGGTTGCGGTGCCCGTGGGCGTGTACACCGGACAGTTTTCCTGGGGCTTCGTGGCGCTGAGCGCGGCGATCCTCGTGGCGTCCCTGGTCCTGGCCGTGATGTTCGCGGCGCGGGTGTACGAGCGCTCCATTCTGCGCACCGGCAAGCGGATCTCCTGGAAGCAGGCTCTGCAGGGCTGACGCGCTGCGCCTGGCGGGACGCGGCCGGCGCGCCCACCGCAGCCGGCGCGCCGCGGCTGACGATCCTTCTGCGCAATCGGGATTTCGCGCGAGGAAAACCCCGAACTCGACGAAGGATCGTCGGGGTCGCGGCCCTGGGGCTCCGGCACCGCCACGACAGCGCATCACCACGCTGACCCGACCGCACAGCACCACGCTGGCCCGACAGCGACGAACCCCTGGCCTCACCGTCATGACGGTGGGACCAGGGGTTCGTCTGCTGTTGTACGAGTGGGCCCTGCGGGGATCGAACCCGCGACCGGCGGATTAAAAGTCCGATGCTCTGCCAACTGAGCTAAAGGCCCCTGCTCGAAGCCCTGCCAGTATAGGGGAGCTCAAGCCAGCCGACGGAATCAGGGAGAACGACGCCTCACACCGAGCACACCGCGCACATCGGCGCTGCGGCATCCGTCGGCCCGACCGCCCCGCAACTCTCTGACCGCGCTCCCCGCCCCCGGGCGGCAGCGCAGCCGGATCAGCCCGCGACGTCCTCCTCTCAGCCTGCGACGTACCCCATCCTCTTCGAGATCTGTTCAGCGGTGTCGCGCACGGTCGCCAGGATGAGGTCGCGGTGCTCACCCTCCACGCGGGCGCGCGGGGCGGAAATGGTGACGACGGCGGCGAGATCACCGTCGTAGTCGTGCACCGGGGCGGAGGCGCCGAACTCCTGCGGATGGGTGAGCCCGTCGTTCACGGCGATCCCCTCACGGCGCACCGACTCCAGCAGAGTCAGCACCTGCCTGCGCTCCTCCGAGCTGCCCACCGGCGGCGCCGACGAGATCTCACCGGATCCGATGATGCTGAGCGCCTCATCCGCATGGAGGTAGGACATCGCAACCTCAAACGAGGAGCTGTGCCAGCGGTTGTACCGGGTGCCCACGTACTGGGTGTGCTTGACGAACTGGGGGCAGTCCACCTGCTCCACGACCACGGGGAACACGCCGTTGAACACACTGAGGGCGGTGGTCTCGCCAGTGGTGTCGGTGGCCTTCTCCAGGAGCTCGGCGGCGACTTTGCGGACGCTGAGGTTCGCCAGCAGCGGGCCGGCGAGCGAGATGAGGCCGAGACCGAGCATGTACTTGCCGCTGCTCTCGCTCCGCTCCACGTAGCCCGCCTCCGCCATGCCCTGCAGGATGCGGGACACGGTGGACTTGTGCAGGCCGACCCGTTCAGCGATCTCGGTGACGCCGAGGACGGGTTCGGCGATGGTGAACGCCTCCAGAACGCTGAAGCCGTTCAGCAGGGACGCGGCGATCCCCTGCGGCTTCGCGGTCCTCTCGGCGCGCTCGGAGTCCGAGACTGGTCGTCGGCTCATGGGCGCTGTCCCCTCTCGTCAGCGTCGGTCTGCGGGCAAAAGCCCAGTTCAGTGTAGGCCGATGAAGGCCGACGGAACCCGGGAAGAGGAATTCCGCGAAACCCCTTCCATTGTGATGCACCGCACTGTATTGTTCTCTGCATCAGCAACTTAGTTTCTGACTCAGCAACAGTAGAGATGGTGGTCGGACCGCACCGCGACCGACCTGACGAAAGGACACTGGCATGACCGACCAGAACAACGACATCGAATCCCGCCTCTCCGCGATCCTCGAAGAGGCGTTCAAGGCAGGCGAGGGCATCTACAACAAGCGCGGCTTCAAGCGCCGCGTGGGCTACGGCAACCGCCCGGCGATCATCCACATCGACCTCGCGAACGCCTGGACCCGCCCCGGCCACCCCTTCACCTGCGCCGGCGTGGACGACATCATCGAGAACGTCCAGAAGATCAACGCCGCCGCCCGCGAGAAGCACGTGCCGATCTTCTACACCACGAACGTCTACGAGAACACCGACGCCACCTCCGGCACCAACGACATGGGCCTCTGGTACTCGAAGATCCCCACCGAGACCCTCCCGCGCGACTCCTACTGGGCGCAGATCGACTCCCGCATCGAGCCAGCGCCGGAGGATGTGGTCATCGAGAAGAACCGCGCCTCGGCATTCCCCGGCACGAACCTCGAGCTGTTCCTCACCTCGAACCGCATCGACACGCTGATCGTCACCGGCGCCACCGCAGCCGGCTGTGTCCGCCACACGGTTGAGGACGCGATCGCGAAGGGCTTCCGCCCGATCATCCCCCGCGAGACCATTGGCGACCGCGTGCCCGGCGTGGTCCAGTGGAACCTCTACGACATGGACAACAAGTTCGGTGACGTCGAAGCGACCGACGACGTCGTCGCCTACCTCAACAACCTGCCCATGTTCGAGGACACCGAGCCGAAGACCCTCGCCGACCCCCAGCCCGAGGTGGAGTGCCCGGCCGATCCGGAGGAGCGCCTCTGACACTCCCCGGGTGAGGTCTGCCTCGTCCACACCAACGGCCCGTGCCGCAGCATCTGCCCGATGTCGCGGCACGGGCCGTGCCGCCTCCTCCGAATCCCCCAGCTCTAGGAGCACCCATGTCCACCGCATCCGATTCACCTCCCGACGCCGCGCCCGCCAAGGTCTCGCAGCAGACCCTCAACAAGGTGACCTTCGCCGGCGGCGCAGGAACCGTGGTCGAATGGTTCGACTTCGCGGTCTACGGCTTCACCGCCCCGATCATCGCCACCACCTTCTTCCCCGACTCCGAAGGAGCCACCGCCCTCCTGCAGACCTTCGCGATCTTCGCGGTCGCCTTCGCCCTGCGACCCCTCGGCGGCGCGGTCTTCGGCCGCCTCGGCGACCGCATCGGCCGCAAGAAGGTGCTGGCCATGACGGTGATGCTGATGTCAGTGGCCACCACCGCGATCGGCCTGCTGCCCGCCTACGCCACCATCGGAATCTGGGCACCGATCCTGCTGACCGTGGCCCGCTGCGCACAGGGCCTCTCCGCCGGCGGCGAATACGCCGGGGCCGCCGCGTACGTCATCGAGCACGCCCCCGATGACCGGCGCGCCCGCTACGGATCCGCCATGCCCGCCGCCACATTCGGCTCGTTCGCGGCGGCGGCCACCATCACCTGGATCCTGACGGAGCTGTTCGGCCAGCAGGGCATGCAGGACTGGGCGCGGCGCGTCCCGTTCCTCATCGCCGCGCCGCTGGGTCTGGTCGCGTTCTTCATCCGACAGAAGCTGGACGAGACCCCGGAGTTCCAGAAGGCGCAGGCGGAGCGGGACTCCGCTGAGGCGGAGCAGCCGTCGATTCGGTCCGTGGTCCGCAGAGAGTGGCGAGCCATGGCAGTGCTCGCCGGCTACATCTCCATCACCGGCCTGAGCTTCTACATGTTCTCCACCTACATGACCACCTTCCTGCAGCAGGTGGTGGGCATGTCCTCAGACACCGTGCTGCTGTCCAACGTGCTCGCCCTGGTGTTCGCCACGGCGCTCGCACCGGTCATCGGCATCATCTGCGACGGCGTGGGGCGCAGACCGATCATGTACGCCTCGGCGCTCCTCCTGGGCGGCCTCGCCATCCCGGCATACCTCCTGGCGCAGAACGGAACGCTGGTCACTGCGCTGTCCAGCCAGATCCTGCTGGCGCTGGGGGCCGTGTCAGCGAACGTGGTGACGGCGGTGCTGCTGTCCGAAGCATTCGCGACGACGAGCCGCTACATTGCCTCCGCGATCACCTACAACGTGGCGTACGCGATCTTCGGCGGCACGGCACCCTACGTGGCGACCTATCTGGTGGACCGCACCGGCAGCGCCATCTCCCCCGCCGTCTACCTGACGGTGATCTGCGCACTCGGCCTGATCGCCATCCGCCTCATGCCGGAGACCAGCGGCCGACCCCTCGCGGAGCAGCTGACCATGACGGGCGACATCCCGGTGGTCGCAGCGGATGAGACCACGGACGACAGTGCCCCACATCACTGAGGGCTGACCCGACAGCACGGCTCCTCGCGCCGCCGCACCCGGGCAGAGACGAAGGAACGCCCCCTCCGCAGCGGAGGGGGCGTTCCTGGTGCTCAACCGCCGCAGGGGGTGCGGCTGGTCAGATCACGGTGATCAGCGGGCGGTGTTGCGGTCGCCAGCGGAGTTCTTGGTGATCAGACCGTAGACGAACATGACGATCAGCGCGCCGATGACGGCGAGGATGATCGTGCCGATGCTCCACGGGTTGTTGATGATGCCGGCAACGCCGTTGCCGCCAAAGAGGCCGCCGATGAAACCGCCGACGATGGCGCCGACGACGCCGAGGACGATGGTGGCGCCCAGGCCCATGGCCTGACGACCCGGCATGATCGCACGGGCGATGAGGCCGATGATGGCACCGATGATGATCCAGGAAATGATTGCCCACAGAAGGCCCATGATGTTCTCCTTTAGAGGGAAGGGAAACCGATTGACTCTTGAATTATATCAAACCGTGACCATCGGTCAAATGTGTCGATTTCAGCGACGCACCCATCGCATCCGAAGCACGTCTCGCCCACTCAGCTTTTCCCGGGGCCCGGCGCCGCGTTTCCCCTGGACAACGGCCTGCAGAGCGCCATCATCTCGACCTGAGAGACGCCCCACCGAGAATAAAAGGTCCGAAATGTCCTTTGAAATTCTCCCGTGATACACACAAGCGCCTTGCGCTCATGCCGGCGGTAACGGACACAAAGACGGCAGGAGCCCCTCCACGTTTGTGGAGGGGCTCCTGCCTCGGAGGCTGATGCACCTCGACCAGAGGTGTCAGATGGTCGCGGCGAGGTGCTCCTCATCCACGACCAGCTCCTGCCTCACCGGTTTGCGGGCCCCGTCGGCCGCCATGGTGCGGCGCAGCTCCTTCGTCGCGTCCTTGTCGACCTTGCCGGCCTGCACGTCCAGCACCACTCCGTACACGTCGCGGGCCTGCTCCTCCGTGGTGAAGCCGTCGAGGACGTCGTTGAGCACGGCCTTCGGCGTGCGCTCGATCGGGTCGCCGTAGCCGCCGCCGGAGGGGACGGTGATCTCCAGGGAGTCACCCGCACGGAACATCTTGGCCGTGACCTTCGACGGCAGCGACTCCTCCCCTTCGCGGCCCGGGTTCTTCGTGAGCTTCGCGTTCGCACCGTCATGGCCGCCGAACACACCCCACGGAGCATCCGACTCCTGGCGGTCCGCCTCCGCGGTGATCACCGTGTCACCGAGGAAGTGGTTCTCGCGCACCACCCCGATGCCGCCGCGGTGCTTGCCGGGCGCAGCCGGGACGTCCGCCCGCAGCTCGTACCGGTCGGTCCGCATCGGGAAGCGGAACTCCAGCTCCTCGATCGGGTTGTTGCGGGTGTTGGCGATGAGGTTGTCGACCGAGTCGAGGCCGTCCCCGTCGGGTCGGGCGCCGTAGGAGCCCTCGTTGACCTCGAGGTACACCCAGTACTCCCCCTGTTTCTCGTCCCAGCCGGAGTAGGACATGAAGTGGATGTGGGCGGAGTTGCCGGCAGTGACCTTCTCGGGGATGACCGGGGCGAGCGCTTCGAGGGCGAGGTCCACCACGCGCTGCACCTGGCCGAAGCGGGCGCCGCACGCAGCCGGGTAGCTCGGGTTGAAGATCGACCCTTCTGGCGCGATCACCGTGATCGGACGCAGGATGCCCTCGTTCTGTGGCACGAACACCGGGTGCGCCGCCTCATCGAGGAAGATCATGCGGGTGATGAAACTGAACGCTGAGACCGTGGTGCCCTCGAACGGACAGTTGTAGGAGGTCTCCACCTGGGCCGCGGAACCGGTGAGGTCGTAGATGATCTCGTCTCCGCGGATTTCCACGGTCACCTTCAGCGGCAGCTTCCGGCCGTAGTTCTTGCCGTCGTCGTCCAGGTACCCCATCGGCGCCTCGTAGACACCGTCGGGGATCTTCGCGATCTCCTGGCGCAGCATCGCTTCGGAGTAGGTGAGCCAGTGGTGGCCGGCGCGGTCCACGGCCTCCACGCCGTAGCGCTCCACGAGTTCCAGGACCCGGTTGGAAGCGAGGGTGCAGGCGGCGATCATCGCTTCGATGTCGCCCTCGTTCTGCGTCGGTGTGCGCGTGTTGGAGAAGATCTGCTTCAGCAGCACCTCCTGGCGCACTCCCCGGTCCTGGATCTTCAGTGCCCGGAAGATCTGTCCCTCGGCCTGATTGTCGACCAGGTCCACGGCCAGGCCCGGGTAGGCGCCGCCGATGTCCAGCAGCTGACCGGAGGCACCGGCGAAGCCGATGCGCTTCCCGTCATGGAAGATCGGGGTGATGATGGCGACGTCCGGCGAGTGGGTGTTCCCCTCGTACGGGTCGTTGTGCATGAAGATGTCGCCCTCGTTGATGTCGTCGCCGGCGAGGCGGATGATCGCCTTGACGATCTTCGGCATGGCTCCCATGAACATCGGGGTGGAGTCCGATTCGGCGAGGGTGTTGCCGTCGTTGTCGAAGATGCCGGCGCCGAGGTCCTCGGATTCGCGGATGATGGAGGAGTACGACATGCGGAACAGAACCGACGCCATCTCCTTCGCCGCCGCAGTGAAAGCACCGCCGATGACGCGCATCAGGATCGGCTCGGCCAGTTCGGCGTCGCTCTTGCCCTCGTGCAGCGGGGTGGAGATGACGATGTTGTTGGCGTCGTCGATCTCGGCGATGAACTTCGGCGGGATCACCACGGTGGCGTCGTACTGCTCGATGACGGCGGGGCCGTCGATCCGCATGCCGACGTTCAGCTTCTCGCGGTCGTAGAACGGGGTCTGCATGCCCTGCGGTTTGCCGTCGACGTCGAAGAAGGTCTCCTGGCGCGCCACTTCCGCGGAGGTGAGGTCGGTGCCGGTCGCCTCGTTCTTCGGGGCGGGCAGGTCGTCGATGCGGCCGTGGGCGACCACGCGGATGTTGACGATCTCCACATGGCCCTCCTCGAAGCGGTGCCCGTACTCGGCGTCGTGCGCTTCGTGGAACGCGGCGATCATGGCCTTCTGCCAGTTCTCGGAGCTGCCCTTCAGCTCGGGGACGCTCACCCGCACCTCGTAGCCCTGACCCACATAGCGGGCATCGGCGAGGCGCTCGAGGGTGCGGCGGTCCTCACTGACGCCGTCGTCATCGAGCTGGTCGGCGGCCTGCTTCTCAAGATCGGCGAACAGTTCGTCGAGCTGCGAGGTCTTGAACGACTCATCGGGGAAGGTGAAGCGGGCAGTGCTCATGAACTCGTACTTCTGGTCCGAGGCGAGCAGGCCGGTGGCGGCGATGATGCCCGGGTGAGCGGGGATCAGCACCTTCGGAATGTCCAGCTCGGCTGCGATCTCGCAGGCGAACAGGGCGCCGGCGCCGCCGCCGGCCACGAGGGTGAAGTCACGCGGGTCATAGCCGCGGCGCACCGAGTTCTGCTCGATCGCCTGGGTCATGCCGAACTTCTGGATCTGCAGGGCACCCATGGCGGCCTCTTCGATGGACATATCCAGGGTCTCTGCCACCGGCTCCATCGCCTTGCGGGATGCGTCGATGTCCAGCTCCATCTCGTCACCGGCGAGCATGCGCTTGGCGCGCATCCGGCCGAGCAGCAGCTGCGCGTCGGTGGAGGTGGGCTCTTCGCCGCCGTGGCCGTAGCAGGCGGGGCCGGGGGTGGCGCCTGCGGACTGCGGGCCCACGCGGAACACGCCGCCGTCATCGACGAACGCGATGGAGCCTCCGCCGGCGCCGATGGTGTCGATATCGACCATCGGAACCATCGCCTGGTAGGCGCCCACCTTGGTGTCCAGCAGGTGGCGCATGCGCATCTGGCCCTTGTGCGCCACGCCGATGTCAGCGGAGGTGCCGCCGATGTCGAGGGTGACCACGTTCTCGAAGCCGGACTTCTTGGCGGACCAGATGCCGCCGATGAGGCCGCCGACGGGGCCGGACATGAGCAGATTCACCGGCTGCTCGGCAGCTTTCATGATCGGCACCATGCCGCCGTTGGACTGCATGAGCAGCATTTCGCGCTTGTAGCCCATTTCGGTGACGGCCTTGTTGAGGCGCTTGAGGTACTTGGAGACCTTCGGGCCCACGAAGGCGTTGAGGGCGGTGGTGGAGAAGCGCTCGAACTCGCGGTAGAGCGGCACCACTTCGTGCGAGGTGGAGACGAACGCCTCCGGGAACTCCTCGAGCACGATCTCCTTGGCGCGCAGCTCGTGCACCGGGTTGAGGTAGGAGTGCAGGAAGCAGATCGCCACGGACTTCACTCCGGCTGCCTTCAGCTCGCGGGCTTTGGCGCGGACGGAGTCCTCATCCAGCGGGATCAGCACATCGCCGTTCGGAGCGGATAGGCGCTCTTTGACGGTGAGGCGGTAGCGGCGCTTGACCAGCGGGTACTCCTGCCACGGCAGGTTCTGCTGGAGGGAGAAGTTGTACGGCTTCTTGTGGCGGGCGATGTGGAGGATGTCGCGGAAGCCTTCGGTGGTGATCATGCCCACCTTGGCGCCCTTGTGGGTGAGCGCGATGTTCGTGGCCACCGTGGTGCCGTGCACCAGCTGGTCGATTTCGCTGAGGTCCACGCCGGCCTTCTCGGACAGGCGCTGGAGCCCGTTGATGACGGCGCGGGAGGGATCGTCAGGGGTGGAGGGGACCTTTTCGATCACCACGCGTCGGGTGGAGTCTTCGCTGAAGTAGAGGTCGGTGAATGTTCCGCCGACGTCAACGCCCATGCGCTTCATGATTGGACCTTTCTGAGACAGTTCTCGACTGAAGCTCCTCTGTGGCCTGAGCCACAGGAGTTGCTTAGTGAGCAACCTTACAGACGGGGTAGCAACGCGACAAGCGTTTTGGGAAAACTGTTCAGTTAAGGAGTGAGGCCGGGCTCCACGCTGCTGCGTGGGGCCCGGCCTTCGTCCCTGGTCACCCGGCACAACGCCGCGGCGGCTCGTGCGCCGGATGATCAGAGCGGATCTTCGGGGATCAGAAGTCCCAGTCGTCGTCCTCGGTCTCTTCGGCCTTGCCGATGACGTAGGAGGAGCCGGAGCCGGAGAAGAAGTCGTGGTTCTCGTCGGCGTTCGGCGACAGGGACGCGAGGATCGCGGGGTTCACCTCGGTCTGGTCCGGGGTGAACAGCGCGTCGTAGCCCAGGTTCATCAGGGCCTTGTTCGCGTTGTACCGCAGGAACATCTTGACGTCCTCGGTCCAGCCGACCGGGTCGTACAGGTCCTCGGTGTACTCCTCTTCGTTGTCGTAGAGGTCCATGAGGAGGCTGTAGGTGTAGTCCTTCAGCTCGGCCTGGCGCTCAGCGGACTGCTTCTCCACGGACCGCTGGAACTTGTAGCCGATGTAGTAGCCGTGGACTGCCTCGTCGCGGATGATGAGGCGGATCATGTCGGCGGTGTTGGTGAGCTCGCCGCGGCTGGACCAGTACATCGGCAGGTAGAAGCCGGAGTAGAAGAGGAACGACTCGAGCAGGGTGGAGGCCACCTTGCGCTTATCCGGATCATCGCCCTTGTAGTAGGACATGATGATCTGCGCCTTCTTCTGCAGATTCTCGTTGGTCTCGCTCCAGCGGAACGCGTCATCGATCTGCGGGGTGGAGCAGAGGGTGGAGAAGATCTGCGAGTAGCTCTTGGCGTGCACCGACTCCATGAACGCGATGTTCGTGTAGACGGCTTCCTCGTGCGGGGTGACGGCGTCGGGGATCAGGGAGATCGCGCCGACGGTTCCCTGCACGGTGTCCAGGAGCGTGAGTCCGGTGAAGACCCGCATGGTGAGGGTCTGCTCGAACTCGTTGAGGCGGTTCCAGGACTGGATGTCGTTCGAGACCGGGACCTTCTCGGGCAGCCAGAAGTTGCCGGTGAGGCGGTCCCAGACCTCCTGGTCCTTCGGGTCGTCGATGCGGTTCCAGTTGATGGCCTGCACCGAGGTCTTCAGATGATCGGTGTTCATGCGATGTCCTTTCGGCAGCAAGGGAGGGCGGGCGTCACAGCATGCAGCTGACGCAGCCCTCGATCTCGGTGCCCTCGAGCGCCATCTGGCGCAGACGGATGTAGTAGATGGTCTTGATGCCCTTGCGCCACGCGTAGATCTGCGCGCGGTTGAGATCACGAGTGGTGGCGGTGTCCGGGAAGAAGAGGGTCAGCGACAGGCCCTGGTCCACGTGCTGCGTGGCAACGGCGTAGGTGTCGATGATCTTCTCGTAGCCGATCTCGTACGCGTCCTGGAAGTACTCAAGGTTCTCGTTCGTCATGAACGGAGCCGGGTAGTAGACGCGGCCGATCTTGCCTTCCTTGCGGATCTCCACCTTGGACGCGATCGGGTGGATCGAGCTGGTGGAGTGGTTGATGTAGGAGATCGACCCCGTCGGCGGAACGGCCTGCAGGTACGCGTTGTACATGCCGTGGGTCTTCACATCCTCGGCGAGCTGCTTCCAGTCCTCCTGCGTGGGCAGATGCGCGTTGGACTTCTCGAACAGGGAGCGGACCTTCTCGGTCTGCGGGGCCCACTCCTTCTCGATGTACTTCTGGAAGAACTCACCGGAGGCGTATTTCGAGTTCTCGAAGTCGTAGAACTTCTCACCGCGCTCCTTCGCGATGCCCATCGACGCCTTGATGGCGTGGTAGGTCACCGTGAGGAAGTACATGTTCGTGAAGTCCAGGCCCTCCTCGCTGCCGTAGTGGATGTGCTCGCGGGCGAGGTAGCCGTGCAGGTTCATCTGGCCGAGGCCGATGGCGTGGGACTTCGCGTTGCCGTTGGCGATGGTCGGCACCGAATCGATGTCGGAGGTGTCCGAGACCGCGGTGAGGGCGCGGATCGAGGTGTCGATCGTCTTGGCGAAGTCCTCGGAGTCCATCGCGTAGGCGATGTTGAGGGAGCCGAGATTGCAGGAGATGTCGCGGCCGAGCTCCGAGTAGGAGAGGTCGGTGTTCATCTCCGACGGAGTCGAGACCTGCAGGATCTCCGAGCACAGGTTGGAGTGCGTGATCTTGCCGGCGATCGGGTTCGCACGGTTCGCCGCATCCTCGAACAGGATGTAGGGGTAGCCGGACTCGAACTGGATCTCCGCGATGGTCTGGAAGAACTCGCGCGCCTTGATCTTCTTCTTGGCGATGCGGTGATCATCGACCATCTCGCGGTAGTGCTCGGAGATGTTGACGTCGGCGAACGGCTTTCCGTAGACGCGTTCGACGTCGTACGGGCTGAACAGGTACATCGGCTCGTTGTTACGAGCGAGCTCGAAGGTGATGTCCGGGATCACGACGCCGAGGGAGAGGGTCTTGATGCGGATCTTCTCGTCGGCGTTCTCGCGCTTGGTGTCGAGGAAGCGCAGGATGTCCGGGTGGTGGGCGTGCAGGTACACCGCACCGGCGCCCTGACGGGCACCGAGCTGGTTGGCGTAGGAGAAGGAGTCCTCCAGCAGCTTCATCACGGGGATGACGCCCGAGGACTGGTTCTGGATCTGCTTGATGGGCGCGCCGTACTCGCGCAGGTTGCTCAGCAGGAGGGCCACACCGCCGCCGCGCTTGGACAGCTGCAGGGCGGAGTTCACGCCGCGGCCGATGGACTCCATGTTGTCCTCCATGCGCAGGAGGAAGCAGGAGACGAGTTCGCCGCGCTGCGCCTTGCCGGCGTTGAGGAACGTCGGGGTGGCGGGCTGGAAGCGGCCGGTGAGGATCTCATCGACGATGCTGCGAGCGAGCTCCTCATCGCCGCGGGCGAGGGTGAGCGCGACCATCATGACGCGGTCCTCGAAGCGCTCGAGGTAGCGCTTGCCGTCGAAGGTCTTCAGCGTGTACGAGGTGTAGTACTTGAAGGCGCCGAGGAAGGTCTTGAAGCGGAACTTGTGCGCGTAGGCCTGGGCGGAGAGGGACTCGATGAACGAGAAGTCGTACTGGTCGAGCACCTCCTTCTCGTAGTACTCGTTGTCCACGAGGTACTCGAGCTTCTCGCTGAGCGAGTGGAAGAAGACCGTGTTGGGGTTGACGTGCTGCAGGAAGTACTCCCGTGCCGCCTCCCGGTCCTTGTCGAACTGAATCTGACCGTTGGAGTCGTAGAGATTCAGCATCGCGTTGAGCGCGTGGTAGTCGAGCGCCTTGGAGTGCTCGTGAGCCGGCATGTCAGTCAGTTGTGCCAAAACCGTTCCAATCCCTGTTTCACCTGGTCGACATCCTGCGGGGTGCCGAACAGCTCGAATCGATACATGTGCGGGACCTGGCATTTGGCGGAGATGATGTCTCCCGCCTTGCAGTAGGCCTCGCCGAAGTTGGTGTTGCCACCCGTGATGACACCGCGAATCAGAGTGCGGTTGCGCTTGTCGTTCAGAAAGGTGATGACCTGTTTCGGAACAGCGCCCTTGACGGTGCCGCCCCCGTAGGTGGGGACGACCAGCACGAACTCATCCTCCATCACGAGAGGATCCTCCGTGCGTCGCAGAGGGATCCGATGGACCGAGTCCTCGGAGTAGTCGAGCTTGTCGACGAACCTCTTGGTGTTGCCTGAGACGGACGAGAAGTACACGAGGCTGCCCATTGCGCGCTTCCCTGCCCTTTCTTGCTCGATGTGGTGGGTGCGGCCTGCCCGGCCGACGGGGTCAGACTGCGCGTGCATGCGCCGCGGTGTCCGCCATCTGTGCGGCGGTGGCCTTGATCTTGTCGGGGCGGAAGCCGGCCCAGTGATCGATCGAGGTCATCACGACGGGCGCCTGCTGGTAGCCGAGGGCCTTGACCGTGGCGAGGGCGTCAGCGTCCTCGGTGAGGTCGACGACGTTGAAGGCAACGCCGGCCTTGGTGAACGCGCGCTTGGTCGCATCGCACTGCACGCACATCGGCTTCGAGTAGACGGTGATCTCCATGGTGACAAGCTGCCTTTCGCTGAGGGACGGGAAGAGCTGAGGGGGCTGGTCTCCTTGTGGATGACCAACGGGGACAACACTACACCTAGTGTCTGAGGCTTTGCCAGACCACTAGATGTACTGAATTACATGGATGTGGTGTGGAGGCATTGTGGATGGAGGTGGACCCTGTGTGCACAGTCCGCGCCTCTCCCGCCCAAACCCGCAGGCCGGCCGTGGATAACCCTGTGGACGAGCGGAGCGGGCCGGTCACGACGGTGGATATCTCGTTCAGAGAACCGGTGGGAAAGCTCTCAGGAAGCAGAGCGCCCGGGTGCAGAACTCGTCTGCGCCCGGGCGTGTCACGCACTGGGATGAGAACGGAGCACTCAGCTCTCGGTCCCGCGAGGAGACTCGCTCGCCTCAGGGGCCGCGTCCGCGGGGGCAGAATCGTCAGCGTTCTCGGGGGCATCGATCGGTTCGGGCACGTCCTCGACTGCCGGCATCGGTTCGGCGGCGTCGTCCGCTCCGTCACCAATCTGGTCGTCTGCCCGGCCGTCCGCTGGGTCGTCCGCCGAGTCAGCGTCGGGGTCGTGGTCGATGTCGCGCCCGTCGGCCTCCGCGATCTGGGCGAGGAGCGTGCGCGCGACCTCGGCGTCCAGCAGCGCGTCCTCCACGGTGCAGCGCGGCGCCGCCCCCTCCGTGATCGTCGCGGCGAACGCCTCGTACATGGCGTACGCGGGCGAGTGCTCCGAGTCGATCTCGGTGGTGACGACCTTGCCGCTGGTCTTCTGCGTCACCGAATAGCGGCCGCACACGTCGAGGTCAGCAGGGTTCGGCAGGTCCACGCGGCCCTGGCGGCGCACGCCGACGAACCGGATCGAATCCCGCAGCTGCGGCGCGAACGGCAGATAGTGCCACACCATCCGCACCCGCGCGCCGTCCTCCAGGGCGCCGAGCACTTCGAACGACCCGGGGGTGACGGTCTCGGGCCACTGCCGAACCGCGTGCAGCTCGGTCATCGCGCCGTACACCGAGCGCAGCACCCCGAGCTGCACGGCCAGACCCGACAGGATGCCCTTGAGCAGCAGGTCGCGGTCCCGCTGGTTCGCGCCCGGGCCGGCAGCAGCCTCCAGCGCCGCATCCATCGCTTCGCGGCGGTGGGTGCGCTCCTCGAACGGCAGGTCGTACGCCGCGGACGTCACGTGGTGGTTGCCGTAGAGGGCGTTCATCGCCGGCATCAGCGTCTCGAACTCGATGATCCGCAGGTCGCGGGCGGTGTTGTCGTCCTCCATCTCCACGAGCGCCTGGTCATGCGCCTGCGCGTTCGCCACCGTCACGAGGGACCGCCCGGTCATCCGCTCGAACTCCGCGATCCGGTTGATCTCCTCGGCGCCGTAGCCGACGGGCGGCTCCAGCAGCACGTGGATGCCGCGCTTGATGATGGCGAGGACGTCGTCGGCCTTGACCCCGTCGGCCGCGTACACCACGGCGTCCACGGCGAGGTCGCGGGCGCGCACCGCCGCCATCAGGTCCTGGACGGACGCGAAGCGGGCGTCCTCGCCGAGGCGCCACTTCTCCCCCACGTCCTGACGGCGGCGCTCGGAGATGTCCACGATCGCCACGGTCTCGAACCGGTCGTGCCGGCGCAGGATCATGGGCAGGTGCACGGACTGGGCCATCGAGCCCAGCCCCACGACAGCGACGCGGATGTTGTCCGCCATTGGTCCTCCCGGGGTCGGCCGGCGCCGCACCGCCCCGGTCTCGGCAGTCGGGGCCGACGGGTGCGCGCTCTCAGCATGTCCCGCCACATTAACGCACGCCCAGCGGAAGCCTCGCATCCCAGGCGCCCCGTCCCGCCCATGCGGGCGTACAGTAGAGAGGTCCCCGCTCCCCCACGCCGCAAAGGATGCGCGCCCCGTGTTCTACGAAAACGCCCGACGGCTCCTCGTCCCCGTGGTTCGTCTCCTCTGGCGGCCCCGCATCGCCGGGCTCGAGAACGTCCCCACCAGCGGGCCCGTGCTGCTCGCCTCCAACCACCTGGCGAACATCGACTCCCTGGTGATCGCCGTGATCGCCACCCGCAAGGTCCGCTTCATCATCAAGGACGAATACTGGAAGCGCACCGGCCTGAAGGCCCGCATCCAGCAGAGGTTCTTCGAGTCGATCGGCTCCGTCCCCGTGGACCGAGGCACCCTGAAGTCCGCCCGCGGCTCCCTCGAGGCCGCCCTCGAGGTCCTCACGGGCGGGGACGTGTTCGCGATCTACCCCGAGGGGACACGGTCGAAGGACGGCCTGCTCGGCAAGGGCAAGCAGGGCGCAGCGTGGCTGGCGCAGAGGTCCGGTGCGCCCGTGGTCCCCGTCGGCCTGAAGGGCACGGAGAAGCTGTGGAACAAGGGGCAGATCCTGCCGCGCCTGCACCGCTTCTCCGTCTCCTTCGGCGCGCCGATCGACTTCTCCGACCTCGAAGAGATCCCCAGTGAGGCCGCCCGGCGCCGCGCTATGACCGAGCGCATCATGGATGAGATTCAGGCACTGTCCGGACAGGAGCGTCGATGAGCATCGTCGTCGGCTACATCCCCACCGCTGAGGGCGACGCCGCCCTGGGCGCGGCCCTCGCCTGGGCGGAGAGCTCCGGCTCGTCCGTCGTGATCGCGAACCTGCAGCGCGGCTCCTCCCCCGATCCCCGGCACGCCACTGCGGACCAGCTGGAGTCGGCCCGCGCCCGCGGCACCGAGGCCGGCCTGTCCGTCGCGGTGCGCACCGTGCAGGTGCCGGAGGACGTCTCCACCTCCACCGCGCTGATCCGCCTGGTGGAGGAGGAGGGCGCCGACTCGCTCACCATCGGGGTGCGCCGCAACCGCGAGTTCGCGCCGCACCTGCTGGGCTCCACGGTGCAGCACATCCTGCTCGACGCCCCCTGCGACGTCCTCGTCGCCTGAGCCCCAGCACAGCTTCCCAGCGCTGCACCCTCACGTCCCCGAACAGACAGCAGACGACCCGCTCAGCATCATGCTGGACGGGTCGTCGTGCATTCCCCAGGCCCCCACCCGGGCCACCGGTCACCCGGCGGTCACGGGTGGGCCCTGCGGGACACGCGGCTCAGAAGCTCACGCGCCCTTGACCTTCGCCTCGATGCGCTCACCGACCTCCTGGTCGATGTTCTTCCAGTACTCGAACACGCGGCTGAGGACCGGCTCCGGGATGTCGGCGACACCACCGGCAACGGTCTCGATGAGGCCCTCGCGCTCCTCCTCGGAGAACACCTCGCGCACCAGGATGCCCGGCTGCACGAAGTCGCTGTCCTCCTCGTGGAGGGTGTACGCGGCGCGGATCATCTCGCCATCGGCCTCCCAGCCGGTCTCTGAGACGACCTCGCCCTCCTGGTAGGCGCGACCGAACGAGTTCGGGCTGTACACCGGAGCGTCACCGCTGTGGTGGAACTGCATCGCACCCTCCTTGTCATAGGAGTTGGTCGGCACGATCGGGGCGTTCACCGGCAGCTGGTTGAAGTTGGTGCCCAGGCGGTTGCGCTGTGCATCCGGGTAGGAGAAGGAACGGCCCAGCAGCATCTTGTCCGGCGACAGGCCGATGCCCGGCACCAGGTTCGACGGGCTGAACGCCGCCTGCTCGATCTCCGCGAAGTGGTTCTTCGGGTTGCGGTTCAGCGTGAAGTGACCCACCTTGATCAGCGGGTAGTCCTTCTTGGAGATCGTCTTGGTGAGGTCGAACGGGTTGAAGCGGTAGGTCTTCGCGTCCTCGTACGGCATCACCTGCACGTGCACATCCCACTTCGGGTGGTCGCCGCTCTCGATCGCCTCGAAGAGGTCACGGCGGTGGGCATCGGCATCCTCACCGGCGATGCGCTCGGCCTCCTCGTTGGACAGGTACTCCACACCCTGCTGCGTGTGGAAGTGGTAGCGCACCCAGAACTTCTCACCGGACTCGTTGACCCACATGTAGGTGTGCGAGCCGTAGCCGTTCATGTGGCGCCAGGTCTTCGGAAGACCGCGCGGGCCCATCAGGTAGGCGACCTGGTGAGCGGACTCCGGCATGAGGGTCCAGAAGTCCCACTGCATGGTGGCCGAGCGCAGACCGGAGTCCGGCAGACGCTTCTGCGAGTGGATGAAGTCGGGGAACTTCATCGGGTCGCGGAGGAAGAACACCGGGGTGTTGTTGCCCGTGATGTCGTAGTTGCCCTCCTGCGTGTAGAACTTGAGGGCGAAGCCGCGGACGTCGCGCCAGGTGTCGGGCGAGCCGAGCTCACCGGCCACGGTGGAGAAGCGGGCCAGCATCGGGGTCTTGCGACCCTTCTGGAACAGGTCCGCCTTGGTGTACTGCGAGACGTCCTCCGTCACCTCGAGCTCACCGAAGGCGCCGGAGCCCTTGGCGTGGGGGCTGCGCTCCGGGATGCGCTCGCGGTCGAAGCGGGCGAGCTTCTCAACGAGGGCGATGTCGTGCAGGAGCAGCGGGCCGTCGTGGGAGACGCTGAGGGAGAAGCGGTCGGACTCGCGGGGAGCACCGTTCTCAGTAGTGGACTTGGCCTTCGGATCGAAGCTGGTCATCATTCCTCCTTGGGGATCTGTGATGAACGATCGGTTCGGTGGGTCAGGAGCGAGCTGCGCAGTCGGGACACAGGCCCCGGTAGGTCACCTCGGCTTCGTCGACAGCGAATCCGTGGGACTCGCTCTCGGCGACGGGGATGCACGGAGCCTCACCGACGGCGCACGGCACGTCCTCCAGGCGGCCGCAGCGGCGGCACACGAGGTGGTGGTGGTTGTCGTGTCGGTGGAGCTCGTACAGTGCGCGGCGGCCGTCGAGGCTGACCTTGCGGGCCAGTCCCGCGTCGGTCAGGGCTGCGAGAACGTCATAGACGGCCTGCTTGGAGACGGCCCCGAGCTTGGCCCGCACCTCGGCGGCGATGACCTCGGCGTCCACATGGGCGCTGGAGGCCAGGACCTCGAGTGCGGCGATGCGCGGTGCAGTGACGCGCAGCCCAGCGTCGCGCAGCGCCTGGACCCAATCGGTCCCGGCGCGCTCTGCGGCGGTGAGGGATGCTGTCATGGCGATAACAGTAGCAACATTTTCTGGACACAGTCCAGGAAATGACTGCCTCCATTCACTTGGTGTTCACCTCGTGGGCCCGACCTAGGGTAGGACCATGACCACCAGCTCTCCTGAGACCCGCGCCCCGATCCGCCCCACGCGGCTCCTGCTGACCGGACGCTTCGCCCGGCGGGTCCATGAGCACCTCGAATCCTGGGGGACGCCCATCCGGCTGCGCCACGCAGCCGAGCCGTCGGCTGAGGACCTCAGCTGGGCGGACTCCGTCGCCGGCTGGCCGTTCCCCGATCCGGACGGCACTGGCCGCTACGTCTGGGCGCACACGATGAGCGCCGGTCTCGACGCCTTCGCGCCGTACACGGACCGCTTCGAGGTCCTCACCCGCACGATCGGCACGATGCCCGAGCAGATGGGCCGGTACGCGCAGGCGTGGGTGCTCAACCACTGCCTGCACACCGCTCACTATGTGCGTGCGCAGGACCGCCGCACGTGGGAGCCGCGCCGCACCGCCCCGCTGCCCGAGCGGGCGGTGGTCCTCGGCACCGGCCCGATCGGCGCAGGGGTCGCACGAGCACTGGAGTCGCTCGGCATCGCAGTGGTGGGCGCGAACCGCTCCGGTCGGGACGCCGACGGGTTCTCCCGCACCGCACCGCTCAGGCAGATCCATCCGGAGCTGGAGCGCGCCGGCGTGGTCGTCTCCGCCCTGCCGGGCACGGAGGAGACAGCGGGGATCCTGAACGATGACCTGTTCTCGCACCTGGACGAGGCGCTGCTGATCAACGTGGGCCGCGGTGTGAGCCTGGATGAGGCGGGGCTGCGCCGGGCACTGGATGCGGGCCGAGTGAGCGGGGCGGTACTGGACGTGTTCGAGACGGAGCCGCTGGATGAGGACTCGTGGCTGTGGGGCGATGAGCGCATCCACATCACGCCGCACATCTCGGCGCAGACCCGGCCCGTGGACATCGCCGCCGCTCTGCATGAGGCGGTGCTGGCGTTCGAGCGGGGCGAGGAGCCGCCGACCGCTGTGCACCTGGCCTGAGGGCCCCTGAAGAAGCGAAGAAGCCGCCTTCCGAAGAAGACGGCTTCTGCTCTGTGTACCCCGTACGGGATTCGAACCCGTGTTGCCGGCGTGAAAGGCAGGTGTCCTAGGCCGCTAGACGAACGGGGCGTACCGGTCCGACTATAGCGGCACCGCGCCACCGCGGCCAACCTGGGATTCCGTCGCGCGTGAGCGATGTCTCCGCGAACGCCCGGCCGTATCAGAGGTCGACCGTCAGCCCCGCCTCGTGCGCCACGATCGCGATCTGCACCCGGTTGGTGCATTCGAGCTTCGCGAAGATCTTCGAGATGTGCGCTTTCACCGTTGCTTCACTCATGAACAGGCGCTGTCCGATCTGCGCGTTGGAGAAGCCGGCGCCCACGTTCGCGAGCACCTCGGTCTCCCGCTGCGTCAGCTTGTCCAGGCCCGGCACCTCCGGCGCGGCCTGCGCGGGGTTCGCGTGCGTGAAGTGCTCCAGCATGCGGCGGGTCACCGCCGGCGACAGCATCGCATCGCCGCGCGCCACGACCTCCACCGCGCTGATCAGATCCCGTGGCGGCGTGTCCTTCAGCAGGAACCCCGCGGCCCCGGCCTCCAGGGCAGCGAACACGTACTCGTCCAGGTCGAAGGTGGTGAGCATAATGACTCGCGGCGATTTCGGCAGCGCCTTCACACTGCGCAGCGCGGTCAGGCCGTCCACCTTCGGCATCCGCACGTCCATCAGGAGCACGTCCGGGTAGTGGCGGTTGACCAGGTCCACGGCGTCGGCCCCGTCGGCCCCCTCCCCCACCACGGTGATCGTGGGGGCGGATCCGAGGATCATGCTGAGGCCGGCGCGGACCAGGGAGTCGTCGTCGATGAGGACCACCCGGGTGGGGCGGTCGGCGGGTGCGGAATCAGAAGCGGTCATAGCGTTCCTCGGATCGTCAGCAAGGCGGGGCGGGCGGCGGGCGGATCGGGGTCAGGAGGTGGGGCAGGCGCCCCAGGGGATCTCAGCGCGGACGGTGAAGTCCCCACGGGCCGACGGGAGAACACGGAACGTGCCGCCGGCCTGCTTGACCCGCTCCTCGATCCCGACCAGTCCCATCCTCGCACCCGGGAGGGAATGGTTCGGGTGGTCGGGGATCCGATTGTGCACCTCGATGCACAGGGCGCGCTGCCCCGCGGCCTCGGACCCGTCGGCCCCCTCCAGCGGGCACCGGCCGATCACGACCAGTGCCGCGCGGTTCAGCGCGTGCTTGTGGACGTTCGTCAGGCATTCCTGCAGGACCCGGTAGGCGGTGCGAGCCACCGCCTCGGGCACAACCGCATCGTCGCCGAGGCGGTTGTCGAGTTCGATCCGGGCGCCGGCATTGTTGGAGGTCTCCACCAGGCCGATGACATCGGACCAGGCCGGCTGCGGCGTCAGGGGCGCGCTGGTGTCCTCGTCCCGCAGAACCCCGAGAACCTGCCGCAGCTCCGTGAGCGCGTTCGATGCAGTCGACCGGATCAGCGCGGTCCCCTCCGCCATCTGTTCGCGCGTGAGCGAATCGTTCACCTCCATCGCACCGGCCTGCAGCGCGATCAG
Organism: Helcobacillus sp. ACRRO; assembly: GCF_022347125.1. Taxonomy (NCBI): domain Bacteria; kingdom Bacillati; phylum Actinomycetota; class Actinomycetes; order Micrococcales; family Dermabacteraceae; genus Helcobacillus; species Helcobacillus sp. ACRRO. Next base: position 29,907 of record NZ_JAKRNG010000014.1, on the reverse strand, counting down.
GGAGATCTTGTGCGCCACGATGTCGTGCATCTCCCGGGCGATGCGGGTGCGCTCCGATGCCCGGGCCTGCTCCACGGCGGCTCTGCGGCCCTCCTGCGCGATCCGAAGCCGATCCTCCATCGCCGCGGTCCTCTCCCGCCGCATCGCGACATAGATGCCGATCGCCATCGCCAGGCTGAGCGACAGCAGGGCGATCAGCTCCAGGGAGGTGATCATCACCGCTTCGAAGGTAGGGGTGATGGGGTCGTTCGCGAACTCCGGGTCGTTGATGAGCCGCTCGCGTTCGCCCGTCAGGAAGTAGGAGCCGACGTTCCACGCCACGTGCGCGGTGATCGTGCCGCCCAGCCAGGCGCCCGTCCGCATCCGGCTGGGCTGGCGCTTCGCGTACCCGTACATCGCGATGTGGGCGAACGGGAAGCGGCCGAAGCTCAGCAGCATGACCAGCGGCAGGCTCCAGCGCCAGGTGCGGTGCCGGGTCAAGAGGAGCGCGAAGCACACCGTGGAGATGACGAACCCCATCACCTGTCGCCACGTCACGGTGAGGAACTGCAGGACCAGAAGCATGGCCAGCACTTCCAGTGCGAAGAGGATGCAGATGACGATCGTGCCCAGGCGGGGACGGACGAAGCGCACGAAGCGCAGGGCGGCGTCATCCAGAGCGGAAGCGGTGGGGGCGTCGGTGTTCACGACCTCAGTGTGGCGGCCCGTGACTGCTCGCCGCCAGCTCCGAGGACCACCGCTGGCCCAAAGTCGTACCCGTCATGGCAGACAGTCGATGCCTGAACGCCTCCTCCGGGCCGCTCGGGTGGTTCAATGGCAGGCACGACACCGGATACGAAGGACACCATGACAGTGCATTCGCCTCGCCGACGCCGCAGTGCCGCGGCCCTCATCGCCTCAGCCGTGCTCGCGCTGTCCGGCTGCGGGTTCATCTCCTCCCTCAGCGGCGACGGCGACACGGACACGACCAAGCCCGGAACCGCTCCCGGCATCACCGACGCGAAGCTCGACGAGCCGCGCAGCCTCGACGGTGCCTCCCCGATCGGCCCCGGCACCGACGGCATGGCACAGCTGACCGGAGCCTCCCCCGTCGCCACCGACTCCGACGCCCTCAAGCTCACGGTCGACCCCCGCACCGACGGGGCCTACGCGAAGTACTACTCGCAGAAGATCGAATGGAAGGGCTGTGAGAAGCCCGAATGGCGGCAGGCGCAGTGCGCGACCGTGACGGTCCCGCTGCAGTGGTCCGACCCGTCCAAGGGCGACATCGAGCTGCAGCTGACGCGGCGCGCCGCCGCCGATGGTGAGAGGAAGGGCTCGATCCTCATCAACCCGGGCGGGCCCGGTGGGTCCGGCGCCGACATGGTCGGCAGCTACGGTGATTACGTCGTCACCGACACCCTGCGCAGCAGCTTCGACATCGTCGGCTTCGACCCGCGCGGTGTGGCCGACTCCCACGGCATTCGGTGCATCGGCGATGACAAGATGGACGCCTGGATGGACGGCACCTACTTCTCCTCCGACCCCGATGACGTCGAGGGGCAGGCCAAGGAGATGAAGGAGGCGTTCGATCAGTGCGCCCAGAACTCCGGCGACATCCTGCCGTACATGGACACCTTCTCCTCCGCCCGCGACATGGACGTGATCCGCGCGGCGCTCGGCGAGGACAAACTCGACTACCTCGGCTTCTCCTACGGCACCTTCCTCGGCGCCACCTACGCCGAACTGTTCCCGGACACCACCGGCCACTTCGTGCTGGACGGCGCGCTCGACCCGCAGCTGACCGGCGACGAGATCGCCGCCGGGCAGGCGCGGGGCTTCCAGGCTTCCCTGGAGAAGTTCGCGAAGTTCTGCATGGACAGCGGCTCCGAATGCCCGCTGACCGGCACCCCCGAAGAGGGCGCCCAGCAGATGATGGACTGGGCCTCGAGCCTCGAGGACAAGCCGTTGAAGGGCCCCGACGGCCGCTCCCTCACCCCGAACCTCGCACGCACCACCATCATCTCGATGATGTACAACACGCAGAACTGGCAGCCGCTGCAGAACGGCCTCAACCAGGCCATGAAGAACGGCGACGCCACCACCATGATGATGCTGGCGGACTTCGCCACCGAACGGAACCAGGACGGCACCTACAAGGGCAACTCCACCTGGTCGATCAACGCCGTCAACTGCCTGGACCGCCAGTACGTGACGGACCAGAAGTGGATGGATGAGGAGTCCGAGCGCCTGAAGAAGGCGTACCCCGCCGTCGGCGATCAGATGGCCTACACCGGAGCCATCTGCGGGTCCTGGCCGCAGAAGCCGGTCCGGCAGGCCGCCACCATCGACGCCGAGGGCGCCGGCCCGATCGTGGTGATCGGCACGAAGAACGACCCCGCCACCCCGTACGAGTGGTCGGTGAGCCTCAATGAGCAGCTCGCTGACTCCACCCTCATCACCTACGACGGCTGGGGCCATACCGCCTACGGCTCCTCCGGCGGCTGCGTGGAGGACGCGGTGGACGAGTTCTTCCTCAACGGCACCAAGCCGCAGGACGGCCTGACCTGCTCGTGACCTGAGCGACAGTTCCCCCGACCGCTTTGCCCACCCGTTGAGGCGCTGTGTAGATTAGGGAGGCGTTGCCTCCTTAGCTCAGTCGGTAGAGCGTTTCACTCGTAATGAAAAGGTCGCCGGTTCGATTCCGGCAGGGGGCTCCGAGAGAAGCGGCCCGCTCCAGCACACACGCTGGGCGGGCCGCTTCGCTGTGCAGTGAGGGGGCCGACGGGTGCCGCCGCCCGCCGAGTCCGAGCCTCCGCTGGGAGGCCGGCGGTGAAGCTGAACGCGCACCCAGCGCGCGGGCCTACCGTGGGGAGAGGACCAATCCCAGGGGCGGCTGTCTGAGCCGCCCGGCGAGGAGGAGACATGACCGAGCGGCAGTCGTTCGACTACGTCATCATCGGCGGCGGCATCGCCGGCGCAAACGCCCTGGCGCGCCTGCGGGAACTCGACCCCGACGCCACCTGTGCTCTGTTCAGCGCCGAGAAGAACCCGCCGATCTACCGGCCCGTCCTTTCCAAGGACCTGTGGCTGGACGGCGAGGAGACCGCTGAGGGCAACCACCTCGTCCCCGCCGGCGATGAGGACCTCGTCCATCTGCAGACCCGGGTGGAGTCCCTGGACCCGTCGGCCAAGCTGCTGACGCTGAAGGACGGCACCGAGGTCGAGTACGGCGCCCTGCTGCTGGCGACCGGGATGTCGCCGGTGAAGAACGGCATGGCGCCGTCGGACCGGATCGCGTTCTTCCGCACCGAAGGCGACTACGACAGGGTGCGGGAGCTCGCGAAGCCCGGTGCGCACCTCGTGGTCGCAGGCGGCGGCTACATCGCCACCGAGATGGCGGCCGCGCTCGTGCAGCAGGACGGTGTGGCGGTCACGTTCGTGACGCCGTCGCTGCCGCTGCTGGGCCACATGCTGCCTGCTGAGCTCTCCGATCGGATCACTCGGCGCTTCGAGAAGGCGGGCGTGCAGCTCGTCACCGGCCGAGTGGAGACGGTGGAGAACACCACCGACGGCGTCCGCGTGCAGCTGGAGGACGGTCAGTCCGTCGCCGGTGACGGCGCAGTGATCGGCATCGGCGCGTTCCCCAACGTGGGGCTGGCGAAGCGGGCCGGTCTCCACATCGACGAGGCCACGGAAGGCGTCCGCGTCGACGCGGGCCTGCGCACCTCCCATGACAGCATCTTCGCCGCCGGCGACATCGCCACCTACGAGGACTCCGCGCTCGGTGTCCGCCGCGTGGAGCACGCCGATCAGGCGGAGCGGATGGGAAGGGCCGCCGGCAAGGCGATGACCGGCGCCGAGGTGAACTACACCCGCACCCCCATGTTCTGGTCCGACCTCTTCGAGGACGGGTACGAAGCGGTCGGCGAGATCGACTCGTCGCTGCAGACCGTCGTGGACGCCGGGAACGACGACCTCGACACCGCCGCCGTCTACTACCTGAAGGACGGGGTGGTGCGCGGAGTCCTCACCTGGAACGTGTACGGGAAGATGGATCAGGCGCGCCGCCTGATCAAGCGGACCGTCACCGAGCCGGTGCAGGACAGCGCGTCGCTGAAGGGCGCCGTCCCCCTTGCCTGATCGTCCCCGCGGCCGCAGCAGCACGATCGCGATCCTCACCGGGATCGGGATCCTCGCCGTCGGCGTCGGCATCATCGCAGCCGCCGCCCTGTGGAACGGCCACCTCATGTCCCTCTACGGCGCCACCAGCGCCTGGGTGGGGATCCTGTTCGTGCTCGGCTGGGCGGTGTGCCTGCTCGGCTCCGCCGTGTTCTCCGTGGGGCTGCTGGCGAGCTTCGTGATCGCCTCCGGCGCCTCCGCCCGCAGCCGGGCCGCGAGCGCCCGCGACCTGGAGGGCGAACGGATCGTCCCGTAGGGGACGCGCTACAGCCGGGCGGTCCTCAGCGGGGCGGTCCTCAGCGGGGCGGGCGGCGCTTGGTCCGCGCCGTCGCCTCCGCACTCCACGGGTCCTCCGGCCACGGATGCTTCGGGTAGCGCCCCCGCATCTCCGCCCTCACCTGTGCATACGCACCGTCCCAGAACGACGCCAGGTCATCGGTCACCGCCAGCGGCCGCCGCGCCGGCGACAGCAGGTGGAACTGGATCGATGCCGCGCCGTCCGCGATCCGCGGTGACTGAGCCAGCCCGAACATCTCCTGCAGCTTCACCTCCGCCACGACCCGGCCCGGGGCGGAATGCTCGGCCCCGTCGCTCGCGTCGGCCCCGTCGGCTTCCTCCAGCGGCGGGTAGGTGAGCCGGATGGCGGAGCCCGACGGCACCTCCAGCCGCTCCGGCGCCAGCTCCCTCAGGCGGCCTGCGGCGGGCCAGGGCAGCAGGCGCTGCAGGATCGGCAGCATATCGATGGCCGACGGGCGCACCGGTTTCCCGCCGATCCCCGCGAGGCGGTCCAGTTCCGGCGCCGCGACGTCGTCGAGCCGGGCGATGATCGCTGCGTCCGACAGGTCAGGCCACGGCTCCCCCAGCGTGCGGTGGAGGAACTGCACCCGTTCACGCAGGGAGCGGGCGGCGTCACTGAAGCGGAATGCGCCCAGTCCCTGCTCGCGGATCCCGTCGATGACGGCTGCGCGCGCCTCAGGCCCCTCCGGCCGTGCCGGTGCACTGGACAGGGTGATGGCGCCGAGGGAGCGGATGCGCCGCGCCTGGGCACCCTGCTCGGTGAATCGGGTGGTGACGCGGTCGGCCAGCAGGTGCTCTCCCATGCTCAGCGCCGTCTCCTCCGAGATCGCGGCGGCGAGCCGCGCCACCGCACCGGTTCCGGCGGCGGCGCGGGCCTGCGACCGGCCGGAGTGCGCCACCACGATCCACTCCTGGGTCGCGAGGTGACCGGCCGGCACGCCCACACGGGTGCCGGAGGCGAGGAGGAAGGATGCGGCTCCGTCGGGCCCATCGACCATGCGGCGGGCGATGTTCAGCGGGAAGGCGCGAGCGATGACCCGCCCGACGGCGTCCGGGTCAGTGCCCGACGCACCCGCACCCCCGCCTGTTCCTGAGCCCGAGCTTGAGCCTGAGCCTGTGCCGGTGCCTGCGGATCGCGCGGCGATGCGGCGCAGGCGCTCCGCTTCCCGCTGATGCTTCCTGTCACCGCGGGCGGCGGCGAGCGCGCGGTCCGCTTCCAGGGACGCGGGGCGCCCGTCGGCCCCCAGCAGCGCGATGACGTCAGCGGCGAGCTCCCCCTCCCCCGCGGACGCCGAGTCGAGGAGGGCACGGGCGAGGCGCGGATCGGTGGGGACGGCGGCGAGCATCCGGCCCAGTTCCGTGGCGTGCCCGGTCTCCGTGAGCGCGCCGATGGCGGTGAGGTCAGTGCGAGCATCGGCGGCGGCGCGCGGATTGAACGGCTCGAGCATCCGCAGTCCCTCCCCGCCCGGGGCGCCCCAGCAAGCGGCGGTCAGCATCGCGCCGGTGAGGTCCGCCGTGGTGACCTCCGCAGCGGCGGCCTGGGCGGCGCCCGCAGCGGTCGACGGGTCGCAGCAGCGGATCACGGTGCCGGGGCCGAGCCGTGCGGCGCGGCCGGCGCGCTGCGTCATCGACGCCTTGGATGCCGTCAGCGTCACCAGTCCGGTCATGCGCCGCAGGGAGTCGCGGCGCGGCTCCCGTGCCAGGGCGCTGTCCACCACCACGCGCACACCGGGCACGGTGAGGGAGGACTCCGCGAGGGCTGTGGAGACGATGATGCGGCGGCCGGGGGCGTCACCGCCGGAGACGATGCGGTCCTGCTCGCGAGGCGGCACCTGCCCGTGCAGTTCGAGGACCTCCACGCCTGAGTCGGTGAGGCGGTCGCGGATCCCGTCGGCGCAGCGGCTGACCTCCCGTGCCCCGGGCAGGAACACCAGCACATCGCTGTCCGGATGGGTGCGGTGGGCGTCGGCGGCGGTCGCGGCGACGTGCTCGAGGAATGCCGGTGTGACGCCGCGGTCATCGAGCCGAGGCCCCGGCGGCGGCGCCCACTGTTCGGTGAGGGGGTGCAGGGCGGTGGGCGAGTCGATGACGGGTGCGCCGTCCATGAGGCGGGAGAAGCGGGCGGCGTCGAGCGTGGCCGAGAGGGCCAGCAGGCGCATGTCGCCGCGCAGCTCCCGCACATCCAGCAGCATGGCGAGCGCGAGGTCGGAGTCGAGGGCGCGTTCGTGGACCTCATCGAGGATCACCGCGCTGACACCGGTGAGCTCCGGGTCCGCGAGGAGGCGGTTGATGAGGATGCCGGGGGTGACGAACTCGATGATCGTGCTGGGACGGGTGGTGGACTCACCGCGGACGCTGAACGCGACGGCGCCCGTCGGCAGGTCGGGGCAGAGCTGGTGGAGGCGACGGGCGGCGGCGCGCGCGGCCACCCTCCGGGGCTGGGTGACGATGACGCGCCCACCCGCGAGGTTCGCGACCAGCGGCGGGACGAGGGTGGTCTTGCCGGTGCCGGGCGGGGCCTGCACGACCGCGGCGGCGTCCTCGGCGGTGAGGGCGCGGGCGAGGTCGTCCAGGACGTCGGCGAAGACGAGGCCGGAGCCGATGGCGGTCAGGTCGAAGGGAGTCTCGGGGAGGTGCACGCACCCATTGTGCCCACTGCCGGGATGAGCGATCATGGTCACATGAAGATCGACCGCACGCTCGCTGACGTCCAGACCTGGCTGACCGATATGGACGGCGTCCTCGTCCACGAGAACCATGCGCTGCCGGGCGCGGCGGAGCTGATCGATCACTGGCGGGAGAAGGGGCAGCGCTTTCTGGTGCTGACCAACAATTCGATCTACACCCCGCGCGACCTCAACGCGCGCCTGCAGGCCTCCGGCATCGACATCCCGGAGGAGTCGATCTGGACGTCGGCGCTGGCGACCGCGCAGTTCCTGAAGAAGCAGCTGCCCGGCGGCCGCGCCTACGTGATCGGCGAAGTGGGCCTCACCTCCGCGCTGCACGACGCCGGGTTCGTCATCACCGACACGAAGCCGGACGTGGTGGTGCTCGGCGAGGTGCGCACCTACTCCTTCGAGGCGATCACCCGCGCGATCCGTCTGATCTCCGAGGGCGCCCGCTTCATCGCCACCAACCCGGACGCGACCGGTCCGTCCCGAGAGGGCATCGTGCCCGCCACCGGCGCGGTCTCGGCGCTGATCACGGAGGCGACGGGCCGTCACCCGTATGTGGTGGGCAAGCCGAACCCGATGATGTTCCGCTCCGCCCTCAACCAGATCGAGGCGCACTCGGAGACGACCGCGATGATCGGCGACCGGATGGACACCGACATCGTCGCCGGGATGGAAGCCGGCATGCACACGATCCTCGTCTACACGGGCATCACGCAGCCGGGCACGCTGGAGCAGTTCCCGTTCCGTCCCGACCAGGACTTCGACGGTGTGGCGGAGCTGCTGGAGGAGCTGAAGGACCTGACCTGACCTGTGCGATCAGAGTCACAGCCCCAGGATTGGCGCTCGGCCCTGGGGTCGCGTAGAGTATTTCTTGTCGCTCCGAGAGGGGCGGAAAAAATGAGGCCCTGTAGCTCAGTTGGTTAGAGTGCCGCCCTGTCACGGCGGAGGTCGCCGGTTCAAGCCCGGTCAGGGTCGCAGGACGAACAAGAGCCCCACTTCGGTGGGGCTCTTGTTGTTTGTGCGGACGCGGACGCGCAGCGGCTCCGCGCTGAACGGTGTCCGCGTTCAGGCGGGGCCGGCTGCGCTGACTGTGCCGCAGGTCATGACCGAGTGAGCGCCCTCACCAGCGGGACTTCTCCATCGCCTCCACGGCCGCGTCGTCCTCCCGCCACGGCTTCTCCACCAGCAGGGTGAACACCCAGAAGACGATGGTGAAGCAGATCGCTGCGGCGATCACGATCCCGCCGCCCAGCAGGATCGTGCCGAACAGCAGCGCCGCGAGCGGCGGCAGCGCCAGGTCCACCACCGTCACGGCAGTGCTGCCGGGGCGGGGGTGGCGGCGGCGCAGCGCCACCACGTGGAACATCACCGCGCTGACGGTCTCCACCAGGATCATGGCGACGAACGCGAAGGTCAGCGCGTGGGAGAGGGTGATCTCGCTGATGGCGCCCGTGGCGGAGGTGGCGAACAGCATCAGCGCCACGAACACTGCCTTGATGGCGCCGGAGATCATGTGGCCGGTGAGGGTGGCCGAGAAGCTCGGCACGCGGTCATCGTAGAGCGCTTGATTCATAGGAGTCCTCCAACTGTTCGGCGGCGCATGCCCAGGTGCGGCGCTGCGCCCGCTCGGCGGCGGAGCGGGACAGTGACTCGAGGGCGGCGGGGCTGGTGATGAGGGTGCGGATGCCGTCGGCCCAGGCCGACGGGTCCCGGGTGTCCATCAGGATCCCGGTGACGTGGTCGATGACGGATTCGCGCATGCCGCTGGAGCGGTGCGCGATCACGGGGGTGCCGGAGGCCGCGGCTTCGATGTTGATGATGCCGTAGGTCTCCGAATAGGACGGGTTGATCAGCAGGTCACTGCCGGCGAGGAGAGCGGCGAGGTCCTCCCGGTCGACAGCGCCGACGAACCGCACCCGGTCGCTGACGCCGAGTTCGGCCGTCAGGGCGTGCAGCCGGCGTTCGTAGTCGCGGTAGTCCTCGGCGGCGGCTCCGGCGATGGTGAGCGTGACGTCCTCGTCGCGGAGGGCGGCGAGGATGCGGATCGCCTGGTCGATGCCCTTGAGGGGTTCGAGGCGGGCCACGCAGGCGAGGCGATGGGGCCCCTCCCCCTGTGCTGCGGCGGTGGGCGCGGCACCCGTCGGCCCGCTCGGTACGGCCTTGCGGGGGTGGAACAGGTCGAGGTCCACCCCGGGGCGGACCACGTCGATCGCATCCGGGTCGGCGCCGCACCGCTGGATGATCATCTGCTTCTCGGTGTCGGAGACGGCGATGACGAGGTCCGATTCTGCGGCGGCGCGCTGCTCCCCTGCCCGGCGGCCGTCCGATTCGGGCTGCTCGCCGGCGTCGAGGCCGTCCTCGCCCACGGCCGCGGCCACGGAGTGGTAGCTGACGGCGTGCGGGATGCTGCGGCGGCGGGCGATGTCGAGGACCGCGGCGGCGGAGAACCAGTGGTGGGAGTGGATGATGTCCACGCCGTCGCCGTGCTCCTCACACCAGGTGTCGAACGCGTCGGCGAACGGGGCGATGAGGCGTTCCGCCTGCGGTTTCGGAACGGTGACGGGCGGCCCCACCGGCAGGTGGTGGAGGGTGACGCCGGGGTGGACGTCGCGTCGGTCCGGCTGGTCGGGGGCGGTGCGGCGGGTGACGAGGTCGACCTGCCAGCCGCGGTCGGCGAGGGCGGCGGCGATGCTGGATACCATCACGTTCATGCCGCCTGCGTCCGCGGAGCCGGGGCCCGCGATCGGGGAGGTGTGGACGGTCACCATGACGACGCGGCGCCCCGCGGGGGCAGCGCCGCCGGGTGCGGGACGGCAATCTGGAGCGGGGCGGCCGACGGGTGCCCCACTCATGCACCGACCTCGACGCCGCGCAGCCCCACGCTCGTCTCGATCGGGGTGCGCTGCCCGCCCACGTGGACGAGCTCGTCGCCGTCGACCCGCATCTGCGTCGGGTAGTGGGCGAGCGCACGCTGCGCTGCCCGGAACCCGTCTGAGGCGTCCAGGCGGGTGAACCCGGCGTCGCTCTCGGGGCCGACGGGTGAGAGCACCTCCAGCATCGGCAGGCCCGTGACGCGCGCCGTTTCGACCGCGACCTCGTGCGCCCGCACATGGTCGGGGTGGCCGTAGCTGCCGTACTGGTCGTAGGAAATGATCGCGGTCGCGCCGAAGTCAGCGGCGAAGGCGGAGGCATCCGCGGCCGCCTCCGCGATCGGCGCGGCGGTGAAGGTGCGCTCATCGGTGGTGTCGGCGGGGCCGGCCACGCCCGGTGCGACCCACTGCATGCCAGAGTCGCGGTAGTGGCGGGGCTGGGCGCCCTCGCGCAGGGCCGGCTCAGTGCCGAGGTAGGCGTGGGCATCGACCGCCAGTTCCCGCAGCGAGCCGGCGAGTTCGCGGGCGCGGACCGTGACGAGGTCGTCCCCGTCGGCCAGCGTCCCCGGCACGTATTCGCCCTCCTCCCCGCGGGTGCAGGTGAGGACGGCGACGGCAATGCCGCGGCCGGTGGCCCAGGCGGTGAGTGCACCGGTCTGGGCCGCTTCGTCGTCGGGGTGGGCGTGGATGAACAGGAGGCGGTGCTGATCTGCTCGGACGTCACTGCTGGTGAGGGCGGCGATCAGCGCGGAAGAGGTGCTCAACGGGTCGTCCTGGGGGTTCGGGGGTGGTGCCCTCAGCGTAGTGGGTGCGCCTCCACCCGGGTTCGGGCGTGGCCTCCCTCTCAGTGGGGCCGACGGATTCGCGCCGCGCATCGGTTCTTGCTACTCTGATCTGGTTCGTGAGCACCACTGAGTGTTCGTGACACGGCTCTGTAGCTCAGTTGGTAGAGCGTTCGACTGAAAATCGAAAGGTCACCGGATCGACGCCGGTCGGAGCCACTGGAACCCCCGCGTAGCTTCTACATCGCGGGGGTTCCTTCATGCCCGGGGGCATGCACGAAGCTGCAGCGTCAGAGCGGCCCCCCAGCCACCACCGCCGTCAGGACAGGCGGATGCTGTTGACGAACGACTTGAACTCCGCACTCTGCGCATAGCTCGGCGTCACCATGCCGCGCATCACGTGGTACGCCTTGTGCTCCTCCACTTCGATCATCATGAGGATCGACACCGCCTTCGCGCCGGTCTTCTTGATCTTCACGGCGATCAGCTTCGTGAACGCCTTCTGACCGGTCGAGATGTCCCACTGCTTCACCGCTCGGCTCTCGACGAACTCGAGATCGGAGGCGTTCTTGATGTCCTTCTCCCAGTTCGATGCCTGGGTGTACGGGCCGCCGCGCAGCTTCACCACGTCGGTGATCCGCAGGTAGCCGTGGCGACCGTTGTTGATGTCGTACCCGGCGACGTCGCGGCTGTCCAAGCGGCTCTTCTGCACCGGCGTCCACGTCTTCGGCACCGTGTACTGGAAGCGGCCCGTGGCGGCCTGAGCACCGGAGGCCTTCTCCTGCCGGAAGTCTCCGTTGCCGTCACCGCTCGGGACGGTGTCGCCGGAGTCGTCACCGCCGAACGGATCGCTGCCCTGGTTCTGGCCATCGGTGCTCTGGCCGTCGTGGCCATCGCTGCTCTGGCCGTCGTCGCCATCGCTGCTCTGGCCGTCGCTGCCGTCGCCCTTGGCGTCCTTCCTGCTGCGGTCCTGGTCGTCCCCGTTCGTGTCGTTGTCGCCGTCGCCGCCGAACAGCTCAGAGGGATTGCAGCCGGTCGCCGCGGCGAGGACGAAGCCGGAGCCGGCAAGGGTGAGGAATCGTCGACGATTGATGGTCATGATGCGTCGCCTTCAACGGGGCCGCTGATCGCCAACGGCCGATGACCCCGACGCTACGGATACCCGGGCACCGACACGATGGGCACCGAAGGACACCGCGACCTGGGCTTCCATCCCCGAGCACCAGTGCCCGGGCACCGGTGTCCATGCCGCAGACTCTGGATGGCCTGCACCGCTGGCCGCTGTGCCCGGGGAGCTGCCCGTGACCTCACCGTGACATTCCTCCCGGTGATCGTGGCGGGCGCCACATGCATCTGATTGAATCAAGTGACGCCGCCGCCCCCGTCGGCGCACCACCCGGGCCCGCTGGCTCGGACCGACCGAAGGAGCACACCATGGACAATCTTCCCGGCTGGGTCATTCCCGCGATCATCATCGCGCTGGTCCTGCTCGCCCTGATCATCCTCATCTCCGTTCTCAGCTCCAAGAAGAAGCAGCGACAGGCCGAAGCCGACCGCCGCGAGGCAGCTGAGCTGCGCCAGAGCGTTGCCCAGGACCGCACCCGCATCGAGGAGGACGAGCTCGCAGCCCGCGAGTCCGAGGTGCAGGCCGACCGTGCCCGCCTCGAGGCCGAGCGCCAGAAGCGCGCCGCTGACGAGCAGGCTGAGCGCGCCGCTCAGCAGAAGCGCGACGCCGTCCAGGCCCGTGAGGACCTCGATGACCGCCTGCGCCGCGCCGATGAGCTCGACCCGGACACCAATGCCACCGGCCGCCGCCGCGCGGACCGCCCCGCCGCCGATGCTGACCACCGCGACGCGGTCGACCATGACCGCCGCCTCGACGAGGAGCACGTGGAGCACCGCTCCGAGGGCCGCCCCGCCGCCGTCGTCGGCGCCGACCAGGACAGCCGTGATGACCGCCTCGAGCGCCACGAGGACCGAGAGGTCCGCACTGACCGCGTCGAGGATCGCACTGATCACCGCGACGACTCCGGCTACGAAGACTACTCGCAGACCGATGACCCCCGCCTGTACGACCGCGGCCCCGGCGACGCACGCCAGGGCGACATCGACGTGGACACCCGCGCGGGCAGCGACGCCGGCTACCAGGACTTCTCGCAGGAGGTCCAGGTCGACGACTCCGGGTACCAGGACTTCTCGCAGGACACCCAGGTGGACGACGCCGGCTACCAGGACTTCTCGCAGGACGCCCAGGTGGACGACTCCGGCTACCAGGACTTCTCGCAGGACGCCCAGGACGACCTCGGTGATCGCCACGGTCGCCACGAAGGCCGCCCAGACGGCCGCTGACCCACCAGCAGCCGCCCACTGACGGGGCGGGGCAGGACCAACCGGTTCCGCCCCGCCCCGTCTGTTCGCCGGGATCCGTCGGCCGGCCTCCCCTCGGCGCCGACGGGCCCAGATGGGAGCGTCCTCACAGCCGCCCATAACGGGCACGCCCCCGTTCGTGACGGGGGCCATACGGCACCGGTTCCGCACAGCAACCGCTCAATGCGCGGGCTTAGCATGAACATCAGCTGGCCCCGCCCGGGCTGAACGAATGAGCCCTGGCAGCGGACAGTTCGACTTCTACATCGTCAAAGGAGATTCGAATGACGGCTTCTGAGAACCCGGATCTTAAGATCGCACAGGCGCACACCCTCAAGCCCATCGGCGAGATCGCCGAGAAGGCCGGCATCCCCGAGGACGCCCTCATCCACTACGGCAAGCACATCGCCAAGGTGGACATGAAGAAGATCGGTGAGCCGAAGGAGCCCGCAAAGCTGGTTCTCGTCTCCGCTCTCTCCCCGACCCCCGCCGGCGAGGGCAAGTCGACCACCACGGTCGGTCTGGCGGACGCCTTCAGCCTCAAGGGCAAGAACACCATGGTCGCCCTGCGCGAGCCGGCCCTCGGCCCGATCATGGGCGTTAAGGGCGGCGCGACCGGCGGCGGCTACGCCCAGGTCGTCCCGATGGAGAACATCAACCTTCACTTCACCGGTGACTTCCACGCCATCCAGATCGCGAACAACACCCTCGCGGCCCTCGTGGACAACAGCATCCACCAGGGCAACCCGCTGAACATCGACCCGCGTCGTGTGCAGTGGAAGCGCGTTGTGGACGTCAACGACCGCGAGCTGCGCAACATCGTCGTCGGCCTCGGCGGCCCCGCCCAGGGCGTCCCGCGTGAGGACGGCTTCGACATCGTCGTCGCCTCCGAGATCATGGCCGTGCTCTGCCTCGCCACCGACCTCAAGGACCTCGAGAAGCGCATCGGCGACATCGTCGTGGCCTACAACTACGACCGCGAGCCCGTCACCGTGCGTGAGCTCGAGGTGCAGGGCGCCATCACCCTGCTGCTGAAGGACGCGCTGAACCCGAACCTGGTGCAGACCCTCGGCGGCACCCCGGCACTGGTGCACGGCGGCCCGTTCGCGAACATCGCGCACGGCTGCAACACCATGATCGCCACCAACCTCGCCCGCTCCCTCGGCGACATCGCCGTGACCGAGGCCGGCTTCGGCTCGGACCTCGGCGGCGAGAAGTTCATGGACATCAAGTCCCGCTTCGGTGACTTCGGCCCGGACGCGGTCGTCATCGTCGCGACCGTCCGCGCTCTCAAGATGCACGGCGGCGTCAAGAAGGACGACCTCAACACCGAGAACGTGGACGCACTGCTCGAGGGCACCTCGAACCTCCGCAAGCACGTGGAGAACGTCCGCAAGTTCGGCGTGGAGCCCGTCATCGCCCTGAACCGCTTCCCGAACGACACCGAGAAGGAGATCAAGGCGGCTCTGGACTGGGCTGAGGAGAACGGCTTCAAGGCTGCTCTGTCCGAGGTCTGGGCCAAGGGCGGCGAGGGCGCACTCGAGCTCGCCGACCAGGTGCTGAAGGCGATCGACGAGCCGGTGAAGTTCGCTCCGATCTACGACACCGAGGACGGCATCGAGAACGCCATCGAGACCATCGCCAAGGAGATCTACGGCGCGTCCGAGGTGCAGTACGTGGGTTCGGCTCCGGCCGCACTGCGTCGCCTGAAGAAGAACGGCTGGGACAAGATGCCGGTCTGCATGGCGAAGACCCAGTACTCCTTCTCCGATGACCCGACGAAGCTCGGCGCTCCCGAGGGCCATGTCCTGCACATCCGCGACCTCATCCCCAAGCTCGGCGCCGGCTTCGTCGTCGCGCTGACCGGTGACGTCATGACGATGCCGGGTCTGCCGAAGCAGCCTGCAGCTCTGCGCATGGGCCTGGACGACAACGGTGAGGCGTTCGGTCTGTTCTGATCGGATCAGGTCAGGCACCCGGTCCGAGTCGGCTCAGCTGAGCCCGACCGGCCGGGAGCCCTGATCACCTGACAGCGGCGGCCGACGGCTGCTGGCCCTAGATGGGGCCGGTGGACGTCGGCCGCTTTGTCATGCCCGGCGGCGTGGGCCGCCCCACCCTCTCTCCCCCGCCCCCACCTGTTTCCGAACGTGCGGCGAATCATCCACCTCACGGGCCGTCCTGAGGTGGATGATTCACCTGAAGTTCGCGGAAGCGAGGGGTGCCGGTTCCGGGCGCCGGTTCAGGCGGGGCGGTTCGGCGCGTCGCGGTCGGTCCGGTCGTCCTCGGGACCGAGATCCACGCGGCCGTCCGTGCCGGAGTCTGCAGCCCAGCTCTTCAGCTCCGCCAGGTCCATGCCCGAGGTGTGGATGAACCGGTTGTCCGGCAGCGACTCCGCGCTCGCCGGATCGGCATCCCCCGGCCCCGCGTACTCGTCGATGAACCCGTCGTCGTCATCATCGGGCTCCCCACCCATCGCCAGGCGGGGCGACAGCTCATCGACCGCATACTCACCGTCGTGGATGAAGCCGCGGCGGAACGCGGCCCGGCCCACCATCGCACTGGACGCCGGCACGGTCACCATCTGGGCAAGGCCCACCATCGCCAGCAGGGCCGCCACGCTGACGGAGCCCACATCGATTGCGACGCCCACGAGGAACAGGATCATCCCCACCGTCTGGGGCTTCGACGCCGCATGCATCCGCGTGAGGACATCCGGGAAGCGCAGCAGTCCGATGGTGGAGATGCCGGCGATGATCGCGCCGGCGAGCACAAGAGCACTGGAGAGGAACGCCGTCACAGCTGCTTCACCCCGTCACTCTTGTCCTTCGCCTGCGACGTCTCCTCACGGGACACGAAACGGGCAAACGCCATCGTGCCGATGAAGCCGAGCGCAGTGATCGCGAACATCCCGACAATGGCGAAGGTGGAATGCGTGGCCGCTGTGAACAGCGCCAGTGCGAGCAGCACGAACACCATCAGCATGTCCGCCCCCACCGACCGGTCGAGGATCGTGGGGCCCGCCACCATCCGGTAGATCACCGGGATCGTGGACAGGGACAGGATGATGCCCGCCACCAGAATCACCCAGTCAGGCATCGCGCCCTCCCTTCCGGACGCTGAAGCCGGCCCCTTCGAGGACCTCGCGCCGGGCGAATGCCCGCAGGGCCCGCTCCTCCTGGTCGAGGATGGACTGGCGGAACTCCTCCACCTCCTCGGGGGTGGTGACGTCGAAGGCGTGGAGGAACACCGTTCCGCTGGAGCGCTGCGCCTCCACCACCACGGAACCCGGGATGAGGGTGGCGAGCATCGCGGTGAAGGTGAGGAACAGGTCCGATCTGGACCGCAGCTGCACCCCCACCACCGAGCAGTCGGGGACCGGCCGCGGCCGGATCGCCGCCCAGGCCACCTCCAGGCCGGAGCGGAACATGTCGAAGAAGAACCGGGCGAGGAACACCACCGCCGCCACCGGTCGCACAGTCAGCTCGCGACCGATCGCCGGCATCGGGAAGATCAGCTCCAGCAGGAGGACGACAGCGACCCCTCCCACTACGTTCAGAAGCGTCGGCCCGCCCCACAGACCGCACCACACGATCAGTGCGACCGCTATGCCGATCACATGCTCGGGAAGGCCGCGCAGGCGCCTGCTGAGCTCGCTCATCGCTGCACCACCCGCTGCCCGTCCTCACCGAGCCGGTACACGATGCGGTCCACGCCCTCATCGCCCAGCACCGCTCTCACATACGGGGCGCGCGCCTGCAGCGACTTCGCCGCCTCCTCGGCGTAGCCCATCAGCGGACCCGCCACCACCGTCAGCGCGATGGTCACGGCCACCAGGGCGGCGGTCGCGGCGTACGGTGCCTCGGGGATGTCCGGGTTCTGCTTCAGCACCTCGGGCGGCGCCGACTGCCAGAACGCGCGGTTCCACACCTTCGCAATGGCGTACAGTGTCAGCAGGCTGGCGATCACGGACACCGCCACGAGGGTCCAGGACAGCCAGGTGTCCGACTGGATGCCGGCGCGGATCAGCCCCACCTTCCCGATGAAGCCGGAGAACGGCGGGATGCCGGCGAGGTTCATCGCCGGGATGAAGAACAGGATCGCGATCACCGGGGACAGTTTCGCCAGCCCGCCCAGCTTCGCCAGATTCGTGGACCCGCCCCTGTACTCCACGAGCCCGGCGGCGAGGAACAGGGTGGACTGCACGGTGATGTGGTGCGCCACGTAGAACACGGTCGCGGTCATCCCCAACTGGGTGGACACTCCGATGCCGAACAGCATGTACCCCATGTGGCTGACCAGGGTGAAGGACAGCACGCGCTTCAGGTCCGTCTGGGCGATCGCACCGAAGATGCCGATGATCAGTGACAGACCGGCCGCCACCAGCAGCAGGGTGGAGATCTCCGAGAACGGGAACAGGAGGGTCTCCAGGCGGATGATCGCGTAGATGCCCACCTTGGTGAGCAGACCCGCGAACACGGCGGTGACGGGAGCGGGTGCGGTGGGGTACGAGTCGGGCAGCCAGGCCGACAGCGGGAAGATCGCCGCCTTCACACCGAACGCCACGAGCAGCACGAACTCGATCATCAGCCGCGTGCTCTCACTGATGTGGTCCATGCGCACAGCGATCTCAGCGAAGTTCACGGTGCCCACGGCCATGTAGACGGCGGCGAGCCCCACCAGGAAGATCATGGAGGACAGCATCGACACGATGACGTACACCGTGGCGGCTCGGACTCGTTCCTTCGAGCCGCCGAGGGTGAGCAGCACGAACGATGCCGACAGCAGCACTTCGAACCCGACGTACAGGTTGAACAGGTCGCCCGCCACGAACGCGATCGACACTCCCGCCACCAGCACCAGGTAGGACGGGTGGAAGATCGCCACGGGTGTCCGCTCGGCGCGCCCCGCGTTCGACTGCGCACTGGAGTAGACGAGGACCGCGAGCGTCACGATGGAGGACACCAGCAGCATCAGCGCTGATAGGCGGTCGACGACCAGCACGATCCCGAGCTGCGGGGTCCAGCGGCCGATCTGGAGGACCATCACGTCACCGGTGTGGGCGTAGAACACCAGCATGGCCGCGACCGCGAGGATCGCGACCAGAGTGGAGATGGTGACCCACAGCTGCAGGCGGTGGCGTCGGCGGGTCAGCAGGGCCACGGCCGCGCCCAGCAGCGGCAGCATGACCGGCAGGGCGATGAGGGTTGCCGGATCCATCAGCACTCCCCTCCCGTCGGCCGACTGCCTCGCTGGCCCTTCGGCGGGATGATCACGGTGCGCACGGTCTCCTCATCAGCCTCCGTCTCCGGGCCTTCGACGTGGTCGTCGGAGGTGAGGTCGTCGGAGATCTCGTCATGGTCGTCGTCGGGGAAGTCGGCCTCGGCGCCGACGAGGTCCACGAGGGCCCGCTGGGGGCCTGTCGGCGTCCCGGTCGCCTTCGAGGAGCGGCGCCGACGGGTGCGCGCCCGGACCCGTCGGTCCTCGACGTCGTCGGGGACCTCGTCGTGGCCGAACAGCTGCCAGGCGCGGTGCGCCAGCGCCATCCCGAACGCGGACAGCGCCATCGAGATGACGATCGCGGTCAGCACCATCGCCATCGGCAGCGGGTCGCTCATCTCCTCCACCGGCGCCGCCCCCTGGAACGGGGGCCTGCCGGGCACACCGATCGCCATCAGGAACAGCAGGTTGATGCCGTTGGACAGCAGCACGAACCCCATGATGATGCGGGTCAGGGTGCGCTCCAGCACCAGGTACACACCGCAGGCGATGAGCACACCGGAGACGATGACGAGTGTGAGGCTAATGGGCACTGAGCTCAGCCTCCTGCTGTCGATCGATCTGCTCACCGAGGGTGCGCAGGAAGTCCAGCACCATGCCGAACACCACGAGGTACACGCCGATGTCGAACACGAGGGCGCTGGCGAGCTCCACCTCGCCGATCACCGGCACAACGGGGTGCAGGACCACGGAGTCGAAGATGCCGCCGCCCCACAGCAGGGGCGCGGCGCCGGAGAGCACAGCGATCGCCATGCCGGCGCCGAGCACATGCCCAGCCTGCACCGGCATCGCCTCCGCCAATTCGAACCGGCCGCCGGCGAGGTAGCGCAGTGTGACGGCGAGACCGGCCACAAGACCGCCGGCGAAGCCGCCGCCGGGGTGGTTGTGGCCCGCCATCAGCAGGTACACCGACAGCACCATCAGCAGCGGGAACACCACGCGGGTGATCACTTCGATCATCACGAGGCGGCGCTCCGGGGCGAGGGTCTTCGAGGCGTGCAGCCAGGTGTGCCAGCGGTTGCCGTCGGCCTCCTCCGGGGTGGCGTCGAAGTGGGTGATGTTGTCCGGCAGGTCCGCGTCCTGGCTGCGGCGCCACACCGGCACGGTCTGGTTCACATCCCGCACGCGGATCACATGGTTCTCGCTCTTGGTGACGAACAGCAGGGACGCCACCCCGGAGGCCACCACGAGCAGCACCGCGATCTCGCCCATGGTGTCCCACACGCGGGCATCCACGAGCGTCACGTTCACTGTGTTGTGGCCGCCGCCGATCTCGTAGCCCGCGTCGATGAGGTCGGGTCCCGTCGGATCGGCGCTGCGCGCGGACGCCGCGTACACGGCGAGGAGGCACACCACGATCGCGGTGCCGATCGCGAAGATCCACCGGGACCACTGGTCCCGCTTGAGGGGCCGGATGGAGAAGTGGGTGGGCAGGCGGCGCAGCACGAGCACGAACACCACCGTCACCACGGTCTCCACCAGAAGCTGCGTGGCCGCAACATCGGGGGCGCCCGCCACCATGAACAGCAGCGCCACGGCGTAGCCGCTGCCGGTCAGCAGCAGCGCGGCACGCAGGCGCCGGCGACTCCTCGCCGCGCCGATGCCGGCGCCGATGGCGAGCACCGCGATCGCTGCTTCGCTCCAGTGGTGGAACGCCACAACGTTCTGCGGCCAGAAGCCGCGGGTCAGGATCAGCACACCAGCCAGCATGATCATCACACCGAGGATCGTGCCGACCGTCAGCGGCAGGGAGCCCCTCTGGTACTGGGCGGTGGTCTTCACCGACACAAGGTCGATGCCGCGCATGAATGAACGGAAGCCGCGTTCGGCGTCCACATACTTCCCCCACGGCCGCTCCAGCGGGGAGACGCGCTTCTGGAGCGCCTCGAACCCGTCGGCCCACAGCGCGAGGAGGACACCGCCGACGATGGCGATGCCGCTGGCCAGCAGCGGGAGACCGAGCACGGGGACGACGTGCAGGTCGAACGGGCCGGTGACGATCGCGTGCAGCACAGTGTTCAGAGCTCCCACCAGCGGGATCAGAGCAGCAGAGACTGCCACGAGCAGCGCCGCGGGGGCCCAGAACAGAACGGGGACGGGCCGCTCCAGGATGCCTCCCTCACCGGGGAACACCCCGGCGATGAACCGCCACGAATAGGCGACGGTGAGCACGGAACCGGCGGTGACGCCGACCAGAACCGGCAGGCCCCAGCCGCCCATTTCGTGCATCGCGGTGAACACCGCTTCCTTCGCCATGAACCCATACAGCGGCGGGATCGCCGCCATCGACGCGGCAGCGAGGATCGCGATGATGCCGAGGGCGGGGGCGTCCTTCCACACGCCGTGCAGGCGCCGCAGGTCACGCGTGCCGTACGACTTGTCGATCGCACCGACCACCATGAACAGGGGCGCTTTGAACAGGGCGTGCCCGATCACGAGCGCCACCGCCGCGAACACGGCCTGATCGGTGGCGAGGGCAGCGATCGCGGCCATGAAGCCGAGCTGCGACACGGTGCCGTAGGCGAGGAGCAGTTTGATGTCGAACTGGCGCAGGGCCCGCCAGCCGCCGAGGACCATCGTGGCCACACCGAGAACAGCCGCCGCGATCCGCAGCGAATCGTAGAGCTCCAGTGACGGCGCCATCCGCAGCAGCAGGTAGATGCCGGCCTTCACCATCGCAGCGGCATGCAGGTACGCGGACACCGGGGTGGGGGCGGCCATCGCGCCCGGCAGCCAGAAATGCCCGGGCACGAGCGCGCTCTTGGTGGCGCAGCCGACCAGCACCAGCACGAGGGCCACCACGCCGACGGATTCCGGGCGTTGAAGCACGTCCGAGAGCAGCATGGAGTCCGCGTCGTGTGCGATGATCAGCAACCCCACCATCATCGCCAGGCCGCCGATGGTGGTGGAGATCAGTGCGTTCATGGCGGCGCGACGCGACGCCTGCTTCGTCAGGTAGTGCCCGATCAGCAGGTACGAGAAGATCGTGGTGAGCTCCCAGAAGATGAACAGGAGCATCATGTCGTCGGCGATGACGAGACCCGCCATAGCACCGGCGAACGCCAGCAGGACGCCGGCGAAGCGGCCCAGCCCGGGCTCGGAGTCACTGAAGTAGCGGGCGCAGTAGGCGAAGATCAGGGCGCCGATGCCGGAGACGATCAGCAGGAACACCCAGGAAAGAGCATCGAGCCGCAGCGTGAGCGTCATGCCCAACTGCGGGATCCACGGGTGCGCCTCCACCACGGGGGAGCCGGCGATCACCTGCGGACCCAGCACCGCGACGTACACGGCGGTGGCGGCCGGCACCAGGGCGAGCAGGTAGAAGGCTCCGCGTCCCAGGCGGCGCACGAGAGCCGGCGCGAGCGCCGCCGCGGCGAAGTGGACGGCGAGAGCTGTGAACACGGCGTTCTCCGTCCTGGCCGGGGAAGGGTGGAATGGGCCCAGTCTAACGACCGCGCCGCCTATTCTGGAATCATGACCGCAGTTCAGGAGGGCCCACTCACGCCCCGCCGTTCCGCCCTCGCCGCGCAGATCCGGGCGTTCGGCCTATGGGACTGGGGAATCTCCGCCTTCTCGTCGGTCATCCTCACCTTCGTGTTCGCGGCGTACATCACCACCGGGGTCGCCACCGCCGGCATCGAGGACCCCGCCGCGGCGCAGGCCGCCACGGACCGCGCCTCCGCGCTGCTGTCCAGCACCCAGATGTGGGCCGCGGTCGCGGTCGCACTGCTCGCCCCTCTGCTCGGATCCCTCGCCGACACCGGTGGCCACCGCAACACCCTGCTGCGCATCACCACCCTCGCCACCGGGGTGCTGGTGGCGCTGATGGTGACGGTCGCGATGGACCCCGCCTTCGTGCTGTGGGGCTGCGTCCTCATCGCCGCCGCCGTGGTCACCTCGGAGCTGGCGCTGGTGTTCGTCAACTCGGTGCTGCCGCAGATCTCCACGGAGCAGAACCGGGGGCGCATCTCCGGCACCGCGTGGGCGCTCGGCTACTGGGGCTCCATCCTCTGCATGGTGCTGGTGCTGTTCGTGATGCCCGGCACCGGTCTGCTCGGCATCACCTCTGAGCGCGGCTGGAACCTGCGCGCCATCGCCCTGTTCACGGCCCTGTGGATCATCGTGTTCACCCTTCCGATCATGCGGTGGGTGCCGCCGTCACCGCGGGACCCGTCGGCCCCGCGCTGGACCCCGTGGGACGGCTACCGGCAGATCGGGCGCCGGCTCGTGCGAACGTGGCGCGACGAACCGCAGATGCTGCACTTCCTGGTGGCGTCAGCGGTGTACCGCGACGGGCTCGGCGCCGTGTTCACCCTCGCCGGTGTGATCGCCGCGGGAGCCTACGGCTTCTCCACCGTCATGATCATCGTGTTCGGCATCGCCGCAAACCTCATCGCCGGTGTGGGTGTCTTCATCGGTGGGCGTGTTGAGGACCGGGTGGGTCCGCGCGCCGTCATCGTCGCGTCCCTGGTGGCGGTGATCGTGCTGGGCTGCGTGATCCTCGTAGCCGGCACAGCAGCCGCGTTCTGGGCGGCGGGTCTTGCCCTGTGCTTCTTCGTGGGGCCGATCAACGCCTCCAGCCGCACCCTGCTGACGCGCCTGAGCGACCCGGACCGCTACACCGAGAACTTCGGCCTGTACGCCACCTCGGGGCGCGCGTTCGGATTCCTCGGCACCGGCGCGTTCACCCTCGCGGTGACGCACCTGGGCGGGGTCACGATGGGCATCCTCGGGATCGTGGCGGTGCTGCTGCTGGGCCTGGTGCTGTTCCTGCCGGTCAGGCTCGGTGCCGCGGGGCGGGCACCCGTCGGCCCCTCCCCCGCCGAGGAGCGGGAGGCCGACGGGTGATGCCCGCGCGGTGAGGCGTCGTCAGTGGATGTCGTCGGGGTTCACGAGGAAGCCGTCGCCGTCCACGATGAATCCGCCGACCTTCTCGTGCAGCTGCTTGGCCACCGCCGCGCACGCGAGGTAGGCCTCGCGCTCCATCCGCCGGCGGGCCGCGTCATCGAGCCCCTGGCCCTCTTCGCGGTCGGGCCGCTGCGTGAGGGACACGTAGTAGCGGACCGCGCCCTCCTTCACCCAGTCCACGTGCGCCACCGTCATCACTTCGCCTTCGAAGAGGGGCCGGACCCGCACGATGACATCGGCGAAGGGGAACACGGCGGCGGAGATCTGGTGGGCGGCTCCGTTCGCGTGGGGGCCCTCATCGAGCACGGCTTCGCGGATGAGGCCCTTCACCACAGCGAGGGTGTCGTCCTCCTCCAGTGCGTACGGGGAGATGACGTCGAGGGCGGGAACGTCGAAGCGGCTCGGCTCGATCTCGTGGCCGCCCTCCAGCTCCGCCTTCCCGCCGATGCGGCGGGCGATCGCGACGATCAGATCCTCCATCCCCTCCGCGTCACCGGGCTCGAGGGTGAGTTCGCGCTCCCCCGCGGAGGTCAAGGATGCGCCCTGACCGATCTCGATGGTGTCGAGGCTGTGGGTCGCTTCGGGGTAGCGGGAGCGCACAAGGGAGTGAACGGCGTCGAGGTCGATCGGGTCGTCGGCCAGCAGGCGGTGGCTCATGCGGTCTCCTTGGGGATGTGGGTGCGGTGGAAGTTCAGGTAGGAGCGGGACGCGGTCGGTCCGCGCTGCCCCTTGTAGCGGTTGAGGTTGCCGGCGCTACCGTACGGCTTGTCAGCGGCGGAGGACAGCCGGAAGAAGCACAGCTGCCCGATCTTCATTCCGGGCCACAGCGCCACCGGCAGGGTCGCCATATTGGACAGTTCGAGGGTGATGTGGCCGTCGAACCCGGGGTCGATGAACCCGGCGGTGGAGTGGGTGAGCAGGCCGAGGCGGCCGAGGCTGGATTTGCCTTCGAGACGGGCAGCGATGTCGTCGGGCAGTTCCACGGTCTCGTAGGTGGAGGCGAGGACGAACTCCCCGGGATGCAGCATGTACGGCTGGTCCGGGTCCACCTCCACGAGGCGCGTCATCTCATCCTGCTGCTCGGCAGGGTCGATCATGGCGTACTTGTGGTTGTCGAACAGCCGGAAGAACCGGTCGATGCGCACATCGACGGACGCCGGCTGGATGAACTGGTCATCGAACGGGGTCAGGCGGATGCGGCCCTGCTCGATCTCACTGCGAATATCGCGATCCGAAAGCAACACGCCCCCAGACTACCCGGCCCGGCCGTGATTGCGGCCCCCTCGTTTTGGCCGACGGGGCGTGCCGGGGCTAAGCTGACGGGGTACGCGGGTGTAGTTCAATGGTAGAACTTCAGCTTCCCAAGCTGACAGCGCGGGTTCGATTCCCGTCACCCGCTCCACGGAACCCCAGGTCCCAGCCCCGGCTGGCCTGGGGTTCACTCGTTGCCGCGGGTATCAGCGCGGGCGCTTCTCGCAGGCGACGCCGTCGCCGTCGCCGTCATGCTTCGACTCGTAGCCGGGGTCGCCGCGGCGCAGGGGCGCGGCGCCCGCATCCCATGCCTCCCGGCAGTTCTTGAACCGCACCGAGCCGCCGCTCGGCTCCCGCCCGGAGCCGGGCTTCTTCTGGGAGTCGCCGACGACGCCCTGCTTCTGCTCCTTCTTCGGAGCGGCCGGCTTCGGCGACGAAGCGGGCTGCTTCTTCTTCGGTTCGCTGGTCGTCGAATCGCTGCCGCTGACAGGCTTCGGGCGCTCCCCTTCGCCGATCACGTCCCCCTCACCGCGGCCCGGCCACGCCAGGGACGCGCTGGAGTAGGTCTTCTGGTCGGGGCAGGAGGTGAGGATGCGCTCCATCGCGTCGCGCTCCGGCGGGGTCACCCACAGACCGTACTTCTTCTTCACGGAGATCTGCCGCGCCACGTATTCGCAGCGGAACGCCGTGTTCGGCGGCAGCCAGGTCGCGGCGTCAGCAGAGCCCTTCTGCCGGTTGAGGGATGCATCCACCGCGATCAGGTTGAGGGGGTCGTTCGCGAGCTCCACACGCTTCGCACTACCGAAGCGGAACGCACCGGTGACGTGCGCGTTCTGCAGGGCCACGATGTGGTCGATGTCCGCGTCGGAGGGTTCGTCGAAGGTGATGACCTTCCCGGAGTACAGGTCGGTGAACTGCCCGGCCGCTACCACGCAGCCCCTGGTGCCGCGTTTGA
Source organism: Helcobacillus sp. ACRRO (assembly GCF_022347125.1). Taxonomy (NCBI): domain Bacteria; kingdom Bacillati; phylum Actinomycetota; class Actinomycetes; order Micrococcales; family Dermabacteraceae; genus Helcobacillus; species Helcobacillus sp. ACRRO. The sequence goes on along the minus strand of NZ_JAKRNG010000014.1, from coordinate 4,364 downwards.
GGATCACGGCCTGGAGGTCGCGACGCAGCACGTCGTTGCGGGTGTCGCAGCCGTTGTGGTCGGTGTCCTGGCGCCACTGATAGTCGTGCCGGTCATACCCGGTTTCGGGTGCGCGGCCCTTCACCTCGAGGGTGCGCAGGGTCGCGAGCGCGGTCCCGTCAGCCGGGGCGGGGGTGCCCTTCTGAGCGGGGGCGGCCGACGGGGTCTGCGCGGTGGACGGCTTCGCCGCCGGGGTTGGGGCCGCGCTCGAGGCGGCGGGAGTGGTCGGCTGCGCGGTCGCGGTGGCCGACGGCGTCGGGGAGGCCGACGGGGGCGCGGACGCAGGCGTCGCCGTGCTGGGCTCGCCGGTGGGGGCTTCGCTCAGTTCTATGCCGGGGCGGGTCTGCTCAGGGCTCGCGGTGGTGTCGCCGGCGATCACGCCGATCGCCACCAGCAAGCCGATGAGGAGGACCATCAGCGCAGTGCAGCAGCCGGTGCCGCAGCCGATGAGGCGGCGGGTTTCAGGGGGAAGAGACACGAACCGTCCGATCATTGAAGCAGCAGTGAGGAACCAGCGTACTGCGCTGTGCGGCGCGGATCGGACTGCCGCGCCGCAGTGGTCTCACGGACCGTTGCTACCGTGAGCGCATGTCCGATCTCGTCCGCGTCCGCGACGCCCACCTGCACAATCTCCGCCACGTGAACGTCGACTTCCCCCGCGGGAAGGTCGTGGCGTTCACCGGGGTCTCCGGCTCCGGCAAGTCCTCGCTCGCGTTCGGCACGGTCCACGGCGAGTCGCAGCGCCGCTACCTGGAGTCCGTGGCGCCGTTCGCGCGCCGCCTCATCGGCTCAGCGGTGGACCCGCAGGTGGAGCACATCGACGGCATCCCACCCACGGTCGCCCTCGAGCAGCGCACCGCCGCCGGGGGCGCCCGCTCCACAGTCGGCACCCTGACGAACCTCTCGAACTCGATCCGGCTGCTGTTCTCCCGCGTGGGCACCCATCCGGACGGGCTCCAGCTCTACTCCGACTCCTTCTCCCCCAACACCGCCGAGGGGCAGTGCCCCCGCTGCCACGGCGCCGGCTACCTCATGGAGCCCACGGAGTCCTCCATGGTCCCGGACCCGACCCTGTCCATCATGGACGGCGCGATCGCATCCTGGCCCGGCGCCTGGCAGGGCAAGAACTTCCGCGACATCCTCGCCGTCCTCGGCGTGGACGTCCACGCCCCCTGGCAGGACCTCCCGCAGGACACCCGCGACTGGGTCCTGTTCACCGATGAGACCCCCGTGGTGACGGTGACCCCGGAGCGCTCCCCCTCGCAGACGCAGCGCACCTACCAGGGCCAGTGGATGAGCGCCGCCGACCACCTGAAGAAGTCCGCCGCGAACTCGAAGTCCGAGCACACCCGCGCCCGCGCCCTCAAGCACATGAACCGCAGCACCTGCCCCGACTGCCGCGGCCACCGCCTCACCCCCGAAGCGCTCCGCTTCCGGTACCTCGACCGCTCCATCGTCGACATGACCGCTATGCCGCTGGAGGACCTGCGCGCCCTCCTCACGGACCGCGCCGAGCGCGCCGGTGACCCCACCACCCCGCAGGAGGAGGCGGAGCGGATCCTGCTGCCCACCGTCCTGCCGGTGCTGGACGCCGTCACCGGCCTCGGCCTCGGACACCTCAGCATGGACCGGCAGGCCCGCACCCTCTCCACCGGCGAGCTGCAGCGCCTGCGCCTGGCCGCCCTGCTGCGCTCCGGCCTGTTCGGCGTCGCCTACGTGCTGGATGAGCCGTCAGCAGGCCTGCACCCCAGTGAGAAGGGGATCCTGCAGGACCTGTTCACCGACTTCATCGAGCAGGGGAACTCCGTGCTCATCGTGGAGCACGACATGTCCCTCGTTGCGCAGGCGGACTGGATCGTCGATGTGGGGCCCCGCGCCGGTGAAGGCGGCGGCGAGGTCCTGTTCTCCGGCCCGACGGATGAGCTGGAGTCCGTCGGCGCATCCCAGACCGCGCGTTACCTCGGGGCCGAGAAGCCCCAGCCGACCGGACCCGGCGACGCCCGGGCCGCGGCGGGCGAACTCGTCATCACCGGCGCGAGTGCCCGCACCCTCCAGAACGTGACCGTCCGCGTCCCCTTGGGCACGCTGACGGCGATCACCGGCCGCTCCGGCGCCGGCAAGACCACCCTGCTGACGGAGGTGATCGGGCGGGCCCTCAGCGAAAACGTCCGCACCACCGTCAACGACGACGACCCCGCCGACCCCGCTGATGCCGCGGACCCCGTCGGCCCCGACACGGACGACTCCGCCCCGGTGCTCGGCGGCGTCACCGGCGCGGACCGGGTGAACCGGCTCGTGCACATCACGCAGAAGCCGATCGGCCGCACGCCACGGTCCTGCCTCGCCACCTACACCGGCCTGTTCGACCGGGTGCGGCAGCTGTTCGCCGGAACCGAGGAGGCGAAGCGACGCGGCTGGGGCGTGGGCCGCTTCTCCTACAACTCCCCCGAGGGCCGCTGCCCCGACTGCTCCGGAGTCGGCCAGATCGAAGTGGAGCTGATCTTCCTGCCGGGCAGCTTCACCACCTGCCCCACCTGCCACGGGCAGCGCTACGCCCCCGACACCCTCGACGTGCAGTGGAACGGCCTCACCATCGCCGATGTCCTCGCCCTCACCGTGGATGACGCGGTGGAGGTGTTCGCCGAGGACCAGCGGGTGGCGCGGGCGCTGCGGGCCCTGCAGGCGATCGGGCTGGGGTACTTGCGGCTCGGGCAGAGCGCCACGGAGCTGTCCGGCGGCGAGGCGCAGAGGATCAAACTGGCCACGGAGCTGCAGCGCACGGCGCGCGGCCGCACCGTCTACCTGATGGATGAGCCGACCACGGGCCTGCACCCGGCGGATGTGGACCTGCTGGTGGCGGAGCTGAACCGCCTGGTCGACGCGGGCGCCACCGTGATCGTGGTGGAGCACGACATGCGGGTGGTCGCCGGCTGCGACCACGTGATCGACCTCGACGCGGGCAGGATCGTCGCCGAGGGCACTCCCGCTGTCGTGGCGGCCTCGGGAACTGCGACCGGCGACTGCCTCTGACTCGCGCTGCCCCAGCCGGGGCGCTCCCGCGCAGCGCGCCGGGCCTCAGCGGCGGGGCGGGCCGACGGGGTCAGTCGTCCCGCAGGTCCGGTTCCTTCACGCCGCGCACCTGCGCCCACATGCCGACGATCACCAGCACACCGCACACCGCGATCAGCAGGCGCAGGATCGGGCTGGACCCATCGGACCCCACCTGGGCGACGAACGGCGCCAGCACCGCGGCGAGGATCGCCGCCGCGGCGACGCCCGCAGCGGTCGCCTGCGCGATCAGCGCCGTGACGCGGGCGGATGCTGCATCCACGGTGACAGCGGAATGGCCCCAGGAGCCGCGGCCGCCGAAGCGGTCCGCGTGGTACTCGGCGAGCGCCGCCACCGCGGTGCGCTCCCGCACCGCCGCCACCACGGTGAGGGTCGCGGCCGCGGCCGCGAGGACCGCGACGTAGGACTGCAGGGCGGCGCCGCCGATGCCGAACGCCGCCACGCTGATGCCCGCGGGAGCGAGCAGCACCGGCACGAGCGCGAGCGTGCGGCCGCGGACCGCGCGGGACTCCAGCGGCGCGTCAGCGCCCGAGTCAGCGGCGTCGCGGGCATCGAGAACGGAGTCCGCGGTGGTGCGGCGCAGCGCCTCCGCGAGCAGCCCGGCGAGGATCGCGGCGCTGACCAGGCCCAGGAGGCCACCGGCGAGGATCGTCGGTGAGGAGAGGGCGTCGCTGCGCAGGGCGCGGTCCTCCCACAGCACCGGCAGGCGCTTCGTGCCGCCCAGAACGTTCGAGATCGGCACCAGCAGACCGATCAGCGCACCACCGAGGACGGCCCCCGTCAGCACCCGTGAGCGCGCCTCGCCGAGAGCGGACAGCACCACAGCGGCGGCGAGCGCCGCGGCGAGGGTGAGCATGAGCGCGAACTCCCGGTTGCCGGTGGTGAGCACCAGCAGACCGGTGCCGGCGGCGGCGAGGACCGCGCCGCTCACCGTGACGACGAGGGCGGTGGTGCCGAACCCTGCGAGCTGCGCGCCGATGTGGCCGGTGCGGCCGGTGCGGGCCTGCCGCTGCACCAGCTCTCCCGCGGTGATGCGGTGGCTGAGGACGGCGATGGCGAGAGCGGAGAGCGCGCCGATGCCGAGGGCGATGCCGATGAGGGCCGACGGGTTCTGCCCGTGCAGCACGATCTCGTCGGCGACGCGCTGCACCGCCGGGGAATCATCGAGGCCCTCCTGGAACTGGTGGAAGTTCCGCGCCATCTCCTCCATCTGCGGCTCCAGCACATCCCGGTTCAGCGGGGCGGGCGGGGACCCG